>JANNEJ010000491.1:0-1782 GCA_031378585.1 Acidobacteriota bacterium
CCACATGGATTACCTGCTCGAGCTGCTGGCGCTCGACGACGCGGGCATGAAGCCGCCGATCATCGCCGCCGGCATCAACTTGTTCGGTGGTCCGCTCGGTCTGATTCACCGGCACGTCACCGGCGCCCTGCCGATTCGCCGCAACACCAAGGACCCGGCCTACCACATCACGCTCAAGGCCTACGTCGCCGAACTGCTCAAGGCGCAGGACTTCTTCTTCTATCCCGAAGGGGGCCGCAGCTATAGCGGCGATCTGAAGGGGCCCAAGACCGGGTTGCTCACCGCGTGCCTGCAGTCGGGGCAGCCGAATCTGGTGATCGTGCCGGTGTCGATGGCCTACGACCTGGTACTCGAGGATCACGTGCTGTCCCGTCAGAAGGTCAAGGGCCGGCAGCGCGCGTTCAGCCGCGAGGAGGCCGAGATGGTGCGCTACGCAGTGGGCTACCGGAGTCGCGCGTTCGTCACGTTTGGCGAGCCGATCCCGGTCGACGGGATCACGGGCGAGGCCAGGCGTTCGGTGCTCGATCTCGGTCATCTCGTTATGGACCGCATTGGCCGCCAGGTGAAGGTGTTGCCCACGGCGCTGATGGCCGCGGCGATGGGCCCCTCGATTCCCGAGGCCGAGCTGGCCGGCCGCATCGACGCGATGCTCGAGCCGCTCATCGCAGCCGGCGCCAATCTCGAGGTCCGCACGTCAGCTGCGGTTATTTCGGCGGCCGCCGGTCCGCTCGAGGACCGCGGCATCATCGCGCGCGAGGCCGGGTTGTACCGGGTGCGCGAGCGCGGGCTGTTGCGCTACTACGCGCGCACGATCGAACACCTGCTGCCCGCACCTCCGCCGAGGGCTTGATGCTCGCCGCGACGTCGAAAGCGGTGTTCCATGGCCTGGCGCGCGTGGGGCCGTTGCGGCGTCTCGCCTCGCGCTACGGCATGGCGCCGACGTCGGGGTTCGCCCGCCGCTTCATCGCCGGCGAATCGGTGGACGAGGCAATCGACGCCGCCCGCACGCTTGGCGCGCGCGGTTTCGGCGTGTCGCTCGACTATCTGGGTGAAAGCGTGGCCACGCTGGAACTGGCACACGCCGCCACGCGCGACTACCTGGCTATCATCGCGCGGGTGGTGGCATCGGGCGTCGAGCGCAATCTCTCGCTGAAGCTGACGCAGCTTGGCCTCGAGGTCGATCGCGCGACCGCTCTCGACAACCTGCGCCGTATCCTGGAGCCGGCCGGCGCGCACGGGTTCTTCGTGCGCGTCGACATGGAGAACTCGCCCTACACCGCCGCCACACTCGACGTGATCCACACACTCTGGGCACTCGGCAGCCGCGACGTGGGCACGGTGATTCAGTCGTGCCTGCTGCGCAGCCCCAGCGACGTGGACCGGCTGAACGCGCTCGGCGTGCGTGTGCGTCTCGTGAAGGGCGCGTATCGGGAACCCAAGACGGCAGCGCATCAGCACCTGCACGACGTCGACGCGGCGTTCATCGACCTGGCCAGGCGCCTGCTCGATGGCAACCCGTACCCGGCCATCGCCACGCATGATCCTGCGATGATCGACGCAGTCAAGGCGCACGCGCGGGAGCGCATGCTGCCGCCGGAACGGTTCGAGTTCCAGATGCTCTACGGCATTCGCCGCGATCTGCAGGCGGCGCTGCGGGCCGAGGGTTACCGCGTCCGGGTGTACGTGCCGTTTGGCCAGCAGTGGTTCCCGTACTTCATGCGGCGCCTGGGCGAGCGTCCCGCGAACGTGGCGTTCGTGGTGAAGGCCATCCTCCGCGACCGC
>JANNEJ010000498.1:0-2025 GCA_031378585.1 Acidobacteriota bacterium
CTCTTCCGATGAATCCTTGGCGACTTCCCTCAGCACGAGCCCACCGGGAGTGACCGCAATCACCGCGAGATCGGTGACGATGAGATTCACGACACGCTGTCCGGTGAGGGGCAGCGTACACCGAGGCAGGATCTTCGAGCTACCGCCCTTGGTCGTGTGCTCCATCGCGATGATGACCCGCTTGGCGCCGGCTACGAGATCCATCGCGCCGCCCATGCCCTTCACCATCTTGCCGGGTACCATCCAGTTGGCCAGGTTACCCTCGGCATCGACTTCGAGTGCGCCGAGCACGGTGACGTCGATGTGGCCACCGCGAATCATCGCGAACGAATCGGCGCTGCTGAAGTAGCTCGAGCCCGGCAGCTCGGTCACGGTCTCTTTCCCGGCGTTGATGAGATCGGCGTCGACCTCGGCTTCGTGAGGATACGGTCCCACGCCGAGCATGCCGTTCTCGGAGTGCAAGGTGATCTCGACGCCCGGCGGCAGGAAGTTGGCCACGAGCGTCGGCATGCCGATGCCGAGATTCACGTAGTCGCCGTCCTTCAGCTCCAAGGCGACTCGCCGCACGATTCGTTCACGGATGTCCATCGTCAGGCCCTCACCGTGCGCTTCTCGATGCGGCGGCTGAACTGGTGTCCTTCAAAGATGGCCTTCACGAAAATCCCCGGCGTGTGCACGTGGTCGGGCTCGATGCCGCCCGCCTCGACGAGGTGTTCCACTTCGGCAATCGTCGTCGTGGCGGCCGTCGCCATCATGGGATTGAAATTGCGGGTCGTACGCCGGTACACGAGATTGCCCGCCGTGTCGCCCGTCCAGGCCTTCACGAACGCGAAGTCCGCATGGAGTGGTCGCTCGAGCACGAAGAGACGGCCGTCGATCTCGCGCGTCTCCTTGCCCTCGGCGACGAGCGTGCCCACGCCCGTGGGCGTGAAGAAGCCGCCAATGCCCGCGCCGCCGGCGCGGATCCGTTCCGAGAACGTCCCCTGCGGCACCAGCTCGACCTCGATTTCGTTCTGCAGGTACTGGCGCTCGAACTCCTTGTTCTCACCGACGTAGGTCGAGATCATCTTGCGGATCTGACGCGCCTTGAGCAGCAGCCCCACGCCGTGGTCGTCGGTGCCGGCGTTGTTGCTGATGACCGTGAGATCGCGCACGCCTCGCCGGTGCAGCGCGGCAATGAGGTGCTCGGGTACTCCGCATACGCCGAACCCGCCCATCATGATGGTGGCGCCGTCGCGGATGGCTTCGACGGCCGCCTCGGCATCGCGCACGACTTTCGTCATAGGGTGATTATAGCGGCGGCAGACGTCGGCGGCCGGCATTGGCGGCCGCGAACAGGGCTCGCACCGCGGTCGGATCGCCAAGGCGTGCCGCGAGGTCCTGTAGACGCGCCGCCACGTCACGCACGAGGGGCGCGAGCATGTCGGCGTTGGCCGAGAAGACGGGTTGCCACATCGTGGCAGGCCCTTCGGCGATACGCGTCGAGTCGCGGAGGCCGCCGGAGGCGCCCGCGAGCCCGGCGTCGTCGGCGTGGTCCGCCACCGTGGTCATGAGCACGCTCGCCACGACCTGTGGCAGATGGCTGATGGCGGCCACCAGTTCGTCGTGCGCACTGGGATCCACCTTCACCACCCGGGCGCCACAGCCCTCGGCGAGCGCGCGGGCGAGCTCGACCACATCGGCCGACGCCTCACCCGGGGTGACAAACCAGACCTTGCCATCGAAGAGCGCGGCCGACGCGCGTTCTGGTCCGGGCACCGATCCGCCAGCCATCGGATGTCCGCCCGCAAACGAGGTCAGCCCGTGTGCGCGGGCCAGGCGATGCGGCTGGCGCTTCACACTGCCGACGTCGGTGACGGGGCGGCCAGGCGCCTCGGTCGCCAGACGCGCCATCCAGGGTTCGTAGGCATCGAGCGGGCACGCCAGAACTGCGAGGTCGAAGGCCGGCAGCGCGTCGTCGGCGCCAAGATGCAGGTCGAACGGGCGATGCGCGCGGGCCGTCACGTCGATCCCCGTCACGTGCAC
>JANNEJ010000499.1:0-7724 GCA_031378585.1 Acidobacteriota bacterium
CCTGCTTGCCGCCGTCGCTTTCGTCAAGCCGCCCTGGACCCATCTGTCCTGGACCCATCGAGGACGTTGGTTCCGCCCACCGCCTGCGGTATCCTCACGCCAGTTGGACGGCGTGGACGGCCGGGCGCACTCGAACCGGCAGGTTACTGGACCGCGACACGGAAAGTGAGAGCACCATGCTGAAGAACCTACTGACCGTCGGAACCGCCGTGACGCTCGCGATCACGGCCGGAGTCGTGAGCGGCACGCGGGCGTTCCAGCCCGCCGGCACCGTGGTCGCGGTCGATAGCGACGACCTGGGGGGCACGGTGGCGGGACCGAGCGGACCGGAGGCGGGCGTCTGGGTGATCGCCGAAACCCGCGACCTGCCGACGCCGTTTGCGAAGATTGTCGTCACCGACGATCGCGGGCGCTATCTGGTGCCCGACCTTCCGCGGGCGACCTACAGCGTGTGGGTTCGCGGGTACGGACTGGTCGACTCGCCGAAAACGCAGACGACGCCAGGCAAGACGCTCGACCTCAAGGCGGTGCCGGCGAGCTCGCCCGCCGCGGCGGCGCAGTACTATCCGGCCGCGCACTGGCTGTCGCTGATGGAGATGCCCGCCAAGAGCGAATTCCCGGGCACGGGCGACAGCGGCAACGGCATCAACCCGAACATGAAGACTCAGGGCGATTGGATCCGCAGCGTGAAGTCGACCGGCTGCACGGCGTGCCACGGGCTCGGCGGCAAGGCCACGCGCGAGGTGCCGGCGGCGCTCGGGCCGTTCCCGAGCACCGTCGCCGCGTGGGACCGGCGCGTGAAGTCAGGACAGGCGGGCGGGCAGATGAGCGGCGCGCTCAACAGCTTCGGCCGCGGGCGCGTCTTGAAGATGTTCGCCGACTGGACCGACACGATTCGTGCGGGGGCGCTTCCACCTGCGCCCAAGCGGCCGCAGCGCGTCGAGCGGAACGTCGTCATCACCCAGTGGGACTGGGCCGATCCCAAGGCCTACCTGCACGACGTCGTGTCGACCGACCGCAGGAATCCACGCGTGAACGCCAACGGGCCTGTGTATGGCGCACTCGAGCTGAGCGCCGACTACACCCCGGTGCTCGATCCCACGACCCACACCGCCAGTCGCGTGCCCTTGACGGTCCGCGATCCCAGCACGCCGCCCACGAGCCCGTCGATGCCCGAGCACTCGCCCTACTGGGCCGACGAGGCGATCTGGACCAGCAAGAACAACGTGCACAACCCGATGCTCGATCACAAAGGGCGCGTGTGGCTCACGTCAGCCGTGCGGCCCGCGGCGAATCCCCCGGAGTGCCGCGAGGGATCGAGTCATCCCTCCGCGAAGTTGTTCCCGGTGGCGAATGCCGGCCGGCACCTGCAGATGTACGACCCAGTGACGAAGAAGCTGACCCACATCGGCACCTGCTTCGGCACGCACCATCTGATGTTTGCCGAAGATGCGAACCACACGCTGTGGACGAGCGGCGGCGGGCAGGTGGTTGGCTGGTTGAACACGAAGATGTTCGAAGAGACCGAGGACGAGATGAAGTCGCAGGGCTGGACCGCGCTCGTTCGCGACGCCAACGGCAACGGCAAGCGCGATGCCTATACCGAACCCAACCAGCCGGGTGACGCCACGAAAGACCAGCGGTTGAACGGCGCGCTGTACGCCGTGGCCCCGGCGCCTGATGGCTCGATCTGGGGCACGCAGCTCGGGTATCCCGGCGCGGTCATCCGGCTGTCGCCTGGCGCGAACCCTCCTGAGACGGCGATCACCGAGATCTATCAGCCGCCCCTCGACAAGGGCTATTCGCCGCGCGGCGGTGACGTCGATCGCAACGGCGTCTACTGGGCGGCGATGGCCAGCGGCCACCTCGCGAGCTTCGATCGCCGCAAGTGCAAGGGGCCGCTGAATGGTCCCAATGCCAGCGGCCAGCATTGTCCCGAAGGCTGGACGTTCTACCCCGAGCCGGTGCCGCAGCTCAAGGGCGTGACCGACTCGGGCAGCGCCGAAGCCAGCTACTACACCTGGGTCGACCAGTTCGACACGCTCGGGCTCGGGCCGAACACGCCGATCAACACCGGCAATGCCGCCGAAGGGCTGCTGGCGCTGAAGGACGGCCAGTTCGTGACGATGCGCGTGCCGTATCCTTTGGGCTTCTACACGAAGTGGATGGATGGCCGCGTCGACGATCCCACGGCGGGCTGGAAGGGCCGCGGGGTCTGGACCACGATTTCGACGCGGGCGCCGTTCCATATGGAAACCGGCCGGGGCACGACGAGCAAGGTGATGAAGTTCCAGATCCGTCCAGGGCCGCTCGCGAGGTAGTGACGTCTCACAGGACGTGAGGCCGAGGCGATCCAAGGGTACCCGATGAGACACGCCAGGCGGCTTGCGCTCGTGACCGCGCTGTTGACGGCGTCGTGCGGTAGCCCCGATGGGGCGCGTCCGGCGAGCACGCCCGCGCCTGCGCCACCGCGCCGGCCCAACGTGGTGGTCGTGCTGGTTGACGACATGCGGTGGGACGATCTCGGCGTAGGCGGTCACCCCTTCATCGAGACGCCGCACATGGACCGGCTCGCCCGTGAAGGCGTGCGGTTCACCAATGCCTTCGCCACGACGCCGCTCTGTTCGCCCAGCCGGGCCAGCTTCCTCACCGGTCAGTATCCGCACAGAAACGGCATCGTCGACAACACGGCGCGCCCCAGCCACAACCTGCCGATCTTTCCGGCCGAGTTGCAGAAGGCCGGCTACCGGACCGGCTTCTTCGGCAAGTGGCACATGGGGAACGACGACACGCCGCGCCCTGGTTTCGATCACTGGGTAGCCATGCCGGGCCAGGGCGAGGCCATCGACCCGTCGCTGAACGTGGACGGGACGCGCGTGCAGGAGAAAGGGTACACGACCGATCTGCTCACCGACTACGTGGAGCGGTTCATCGATCGTCCGGGCGACGCGCCGTTTCTCGTGTACCTGGCGCACAAAGCCATTCATCCCAACGTCGTCCAGCAGGACGACGGCAGCCTGAAAGTGCTGGCGGGCCAGCCTGGGGGCTTCGTGGCCGCCGACCGGCATCGCGGCCGCTATGCCGGACGCGCGATGCCGCGACGCGCAAACGCCTTCATCCCGCCCTTGGACAAGCCAGCGCTCATGCGCCCCATCGCGGGATTGCCGCCTCTCGGAAGGCGTACCGCCACGACCGACGAGGAGATTCGCGGCCGTCTCGAGATGCTGCTGGGCGTGGACGACAGCCTGGGACGCATCGTGGCGACGCTTGCGCGCAAGGGCATCCTCGACGACACCATGGTCGTATTCAGTGTGGCGGCCCGCACGGCTCGCCACAAGTACATCCAGTACCGCGAGCTGCGCGGCATGGACGAGCTCTACGATCTCGACGCCGATCCCTACGAGCTGACCAACCTCGTCGCCAGACCCGAGGCGGCTGAGGCGCTCCAGCAGATGCGCGCGGAACTGCAGCGCCTGCTGGCCGACACGAAGTGATCGCGGCTCCGTGAGTCTGCCGGGGGTCGCCGGCCCGTTGCGGCCGGGCGCGAGGATGTTCGAAACGGTCGTCCCAGCTAGAATGGGCCCTGGAGACGGAGCTGAAGACCGACGAGGATGACTCGGCAAAAGCACCGCAGCAATAGAAGGAGTAGTCTCATGAGGTTCGGATCAAGGCAGGCAATCCCTGCTGCCACCGTCGTGATGGTCGTGATCTTCATTGCCGTGGTGGGTCAGCATGCGTCGGTGCAGGGCCGTCAGGCCGCGCCGCCGACGAAACCGCTGATGGTGGAAGACGTGTTCACGAACGTGCAGGCGCTCAAGGGCATTGGCGTCGACGACTTCATGCTGACGATGGGCATCATGTCGGCGGCGGTGGGCTCCGATTGTGTCGGATGTCATCCCGCCGCTGGCACCACCGAGGTTGACTGGGCGGTCGACACCCCGAGGAAGCGGGTGGCACGACGCATGGTACAGATGGTGACCGCCATCAACCGTGACCACTTCGGCGGCCGGCAGGTGGTGACGTGCTGGAGCTGCCACCGAGGCCGCGAGCGACCGGTGCTGACCCCGACCCTGGACGCCGTCTACGGCGAGCCGATCTTCGAATTCGACGACGTGCTCACACCGGCGCCCGGAGTCCCAACCGTCGATCAGGTGCTGAACAAGTACCTGCAGGCCATTGGTGGAGCCCAGAACGTGGCGCGCGTCACCAGCTTTGTGGCTACCGGGAAGAGCACAGGCTATCGTGGGTTTGGCGGCGGCGGGGTGGTGGAGCTCTCGGCCCAGGCTCCAGACAAGCGCGCCACCCACATCAGGTTTCCCGAGTACCCGGACCGCGGCGTCAGCGTCAGAACCTACGACGGTCGCACCGGCTGGATCGCCGTACCGCTTGCCGTCGTCCCGAAGTACGAGCTGGGCGGAAGCGAGCGAGACGGCGCAAGGCTGGACGCGCAGCTGGCCTTTCCAGCGCAGATCAGGCAGGCTCTGACCGAGTTGCGCGTCGGCCTGCCGACCACCATCGACGGCAAGGACGTCACGGTCCTTCAGGGCAACGGCGTCAACGGCACGCTGGGGACGCTGTACTTCGATGACACCTCGGGTCTGCTCGTGCGGATGGTGCGGCATGGCCGCTCACCGATCGGCCGCGTGCCGACGCAAGTGGACTACGCCGACTACCGCGAGGTCGGCGGCATCAAGTTTCCCTTCCACTGGACGTACGCCTGGCTGAACGGCCGCGACTCCTTCGAGTTCAGCGACGTGAAGCTGAACGTGCCGATCGCCGCCGCCACATTCGGCCAACCCGACGTGACGGTGGGGAAGTAGGGGCGCCTCGATATGCACACGACGCCGCAGTGGCAGATGCGCTAGTGGTTCGCACGCTCGTGCTCGGCGTCGCCATGCTTGGCGCGGTGACGAGTGCCGCGCAGGCTCCCGCGCCGACGAGCCTCGACGTCGCGTTTGCGCGCTTCTTTCAGGCGCGGACGCCTCGAGAGGCGGCCACCGTGTCCGAACCGATCGTCGCCAGCGGCATTGGCTTCGACGAGGCGTTCAGACGCCTCCGGCAAGGCCGGGTCTACTCACGCGACGTGCCGCGCGGCGTCGTGCAGGCGAGCCATCGAACCGAGACCGGCGAGTACTTCTACACGCTCGACGTGCCCGGCAGTTACACCCCGGATCGGGCCTACCAGGTGCGCGTGCAACTGCACGGCGGTGTCGGGCGCATCGAGAGCGCCGCACCGCTTCGTCCTGGACCTGGCGGCCGGTTGTCCGGGGCAGAGCAGATCTACGTCTTGCCGTACGCCTGGCGGGACGCGCCGTGGTGGAGCGGCCGTCAGGTGGAGAACCTGCGCGCCATTCTCGATCTGGTGAAGCGCACCTACAACGTCGATGAGAACCGGGTCGTCCTCTCCGGGCTCTCCGACGGGGGAACCGGGGCGTACTACACGGCCATGCGGGACACGACGCCCTTTGCGAGCTACCTGCCGCTCAACGGCTTCATCCTGGTGCTCAGGAACGAGACGTCCGCCGCCGACGGCGATCTCTTTCCCAACAACCTGCTGAACAAGCCCATGTTCATCGTGAACGGCGGCCGCGATCCGCAGTATCCGACGAGCATGGTCGACCCCTACGTGGATCATCTGAAGAAGGGCGGCGTCGATCTGGTGTACCGGCCGCAGCCCAACGCCGCGCACGACACCTCGTGGTGGCCGGAACTGAAGGACGCCTTCGAGGCGTTCGTGGCCGATCATCCGCGGCGGCCGCTGCCGGACACGCTGACCTGGGAAAGCGGACACACGCCGAGCCGCGCGCACTGGCTGGTCATCGACCGCCTGGCGGCACAGCGCTCCGACGATCCGGTACTGCCGGACCTGAACAAGCGGTCGAGTGCGGCCACGGCAGAGTTCGGTATCCGTGGCACGGGCACGCTGATCAACCGGGTGATCAATGGATCCAACGCGCAGCAGGTCGGCCTCGAGAGCGGCGATGTCGTAAGCGCGATCAACAATCAACCGACCAGCGCCGGAACCGATGTGGCCGACCTGCTGCGCCAGTTTCCGCTCGGACGCCCGGTCTTACTGACCGTCCGGCGCGGCGATCAGTTGGTGCGCGTGACCGGCCGGTACGCCCCGACCGTGATCGCGGGCGAGGCCGAGGCGATGTTCCCACCCGAACGCGAGTCCGGGCGCGTCGATGTGGTGCGCACGGGAAACCGGGTGGACGCCAGAAGCACGGGCGTGGGCAAATTCACGCTGCTGCTGTCGCAGGATCAGTTCGACCTGACGCGCGCGGTCACGGTCACAGTGAACGGGCGAGTCGCCTTCGACGGGCTCGTACAGAAGAACATCCGGACGCTGTTCACATGGGCCGCGAAAGACAACGATCGCACCATGTTGTTTGCGGCTGAACTGCCCGTCGAGATCCCGAAGTAGCCGCGGGTGCCTGGTCAGCAGCCCTTAGCGCGCCGGGTCATCGGAGCCGACAAACATCTTCCGCCCGTCGGGCAGCGTCACGTTGGTGGCGTTGGCGAATTCCTTCCCGTTCTTGGCGGCGAACCCCTCGACCTTGAGCACCACGCCGAACTGCATCGAGCTCTTCTTCCAGCCACGGCGCAGTAGCGCATTGGGTGGTCCCATCTCGATCGCCCAGTTGGCAACCGTGCCGTCGGGCCCCTTCACATCGAGGTAGAGCCACGCGTGCGGGTTCATCAACTCCGCCTTCGTGAGCGTGCCCTCGAGATTGACGGGCTTGTCCTTGTCGAATTCAGCCGAAAACGCGTGGTGTGCGGAGGCCGATACGCCGGCCAGGAGCGCCGCAAGACCCACCATGGCAACAACTCGCTGTGTTCTCATCGAAGTTCACTCCCCTCATCGCGCGCAGACGCGCTGCGCGGCTTGGCGCCCTGCTGCTAGGGCACGTTGACCCGAATGCCGCTGATGTCCGTCTCGGTCATGAGCAACAGGTTCTTGGCGTTGCCTTCGAAGCACGCATATTCGACCGGCACGTAGCCCTTCGGCGCCCGCGCGAAGGCGTACCAGGCGAGCGTCCACGGCTGGGTGAACACCTCTTCGTCAGTGATCCGGGCTTCGTAGTGGACGGTATTGGCATCGATCGGCGTATAACGCTCGGTGACGCGATACCGGGCGCTGTGCGGGATGCCATGCCCCGTGGCCAACGACTCGGCAGGAATGCCAGGCGTTGCCGACACCGCGCCGATGACCCAGTTGTTGTCGAGGTTCGTCGTGAAGTTCGTCACCTCGACCACGAGCACGTTGCCTTCCCAGCGTCCGCGCGACACGCCCATGGCCTTGCGAATGTTCGGGTCGAGCGGCGCACGCCCATCGAGCGGAATCGTCCGATAGAGGTGACTCTGCTCGTAGAAGATCACGACGTAGCCGGGCTTCTGGAAAATCTGATAGCCGACAACCGGCGCCGGAATCGTGCTGCGCGGGATGCCCGGCGCCAGGCAGAGCACGCGACCGTCGAGGTACTCGATCTTCTCCTGGTTCGCAATGATGTGCTTGCGTCGCGCCAAGGCCTCTGCCGTTAACGGGATCGTGCCGTCTGCAGGATCAACCCCCGCGGGGCGCACGGCGGCGCCTACCGGCAACTTGGGGCGTTCATCGAGGCTGTAGGAAAATTCGCTGTTGGCGCGGTTCGGCGCGCGGTTGGCGATCGGCACGAGCGGCGTCTCGACATTGCGCGGCAGCGGAATGGCCAGATAGAGGC
>JANNEJ010000523.1:0-2277 GCA_031378585.1 Acidobacteriota bacterium
CGACACCAGCGACTTCAGGTTGGAAGTGGGCTTCGCGCCGGGCCAGCGCGCTCTCGCGGTGCCGCTCCCGACGCCCGCGAGTGCCATCTTTGCGAACGTGCCGCCCGGGACCTACTACGTGCGGGTCACGGCGCACAACGAAGTGGGCGGCAGCCCGGCGTCGAACGAAGTGCGCGTGGTCGTGCCGTAGCGCCTCGGTCCTCGAGCAGCAGTGATGCCTCATGCGGCGTGGCCTCACACGGGTGCCGACGCCCTGGCCGCATCGGGCGAACGGTCAGTACGCGGCAAGCAGACGGGCCGCCCGCTCGATCTCGCCCTGGCTTACAAGATGGAACTCCTCGAGTGGCGGCGCATAGGGTACGGGCGTGTCGAGTGCGCCAAGAATGCGCACGGGGGCGTCGAGCCATTCGAACGCCTCTTCCTGGATGATGGCGGCCACGCTCTCGCCGATGCCGCCGGTGCGCGAGTCTTCGTGCACGATGAGCACGCGGCCGCAGTGCTTTGCCACGGTGAGCACGGCCGCGCGATCCAGCGGGACCAGCGAGCGCAAGTCCAGCACCGAAGCCTCGAGGCCCTGACTGGCCAGGGCCTCGGCGGCCCGCAGGCATTCGTGCACGTAGGCGCCGTACGAGATGATCGCCACATCGCTTCCGGCCCGTCGCAGGGCAGCCTTGCCCAGGGGAATGGGCGCGGGCACATCCGGGCCGAGCACGTGCCGGATCCGCGGGTCGCGATAGAGCGCGATGTGCTCGTAGTAGAGCACCGGGTCTGGATCCGCGACGGCCGATGCCATCAGTCCACGCGCGTCTTCGGGTGACGCCGGCACGACGATCTTCAAGCCAGGTGTGCGGTAGAACCAGGGCTCGGTGTTCTGGCTGTGGAACGGCCCGCCGTGGCGCATTCCGCCCCACGGCATTCGCACCACCATGGGCACTTCGCCGCCCCACCGGTAGCGGATCTTCGCGGCGTTGTTCACGAGCTGATTGAAGCCGGTGGCCACGAAGTCGTTGAACTGCATCTCGCCGATCGGACGCTGCCCGGCCAAGGCCGCGCCCACGCACACACCCAGCACCGCGCCTTCGGCCAGCGGAGAATTGACGAGGCGTTCGCCGAACTCCTCGAGCAGCGGACGCAGCAGCAGGAAGGCGTTGCCATAGGTGCCGCCCACGTCCTGGCCGTACACGAACACGCGCGGGTCGGCGCGCAGGGCGTCGCCGATGCCGAGCGCAACGGCCTCGAGCAGCGTGCTGCCCGTCTTCTCGAACGCCGCAAACGGTTCCAGCGGTGGGAGCGGCGGCGCGGCCGCTCCGCTGTCACGACGGGCCGGCTCGAGCACCTCCACGCGGGCCCGAGGTTCCTCGTTGGCAAAGACGCCCACGCCCGCCTCGTGCGGCTCAGGCCACGGTTCGGCAATCACCCGTTGCGCCTGCGTCTCGACCAGCGCGTCGGCCCACTTGCGAAGCCGACCGAGCTCGGTGGCATTGATGACTTTGTCGGCTTCGAGTCGCGCGGCGTAGCGCGCAATCGGATCGCGTGCCGACCAGAACTCGTACAGGTCCTCGTTGGCGTAGCCGCCCTCGCGCAGCTCCGGGTATTCCCACGACGGCGGCACGTCCTTGCCCAGGTAGAGCATGTCGTCGTGATGCGCGTGGCCGCACATCCGCATAGCCACGAGCTCGATCAGTGCCGGGCCGGCGCCGGACCGGGCCCGCTCGGCCGCCCACGCGAAGGCGGCGGCCACCGCATCGGCGTCGGTGCCATCGATCGTGATGCCAGGAATCCCGTAGCCAAGCGCCTTGTCCGCGAACACGCGGGCAGCTGAATTCTGGTGCACGGGCGTTGAGAGCGCCGTCTGGTTGTTCTGGATGCAAAACACTGCCGGCAGTTTGTGCGCGGCGCACAGGTTGATGGCTTCGTGCCACTCGCCGAGCGAGCTACCGCCGTCGCCGATGAACGAGAACGCGACGCGCGACACGTTCTGCCGCCGGAACGCCATGGCCATGCCGGCCATGGTGAGCGAGCCGACGGCCAGCGGCGCGGCCGCCGGCAACACGCCCCACGTGAAGTCCCCGGTGTGCAGGTCTTTGCCGTACAGAGGCGGGCCGGCCTTGCCGACCTGCGCGCGCAGGATCATCGCGACGGCATCGTCGTCGTGCCACATGGCGAGCGTGATGCCGAGGTCGCGAATCATCGGCGCAATGACGTCGCCGTTCCAGGCGCCGTCGGCGCCGCGGAACGTCGGGCCGCGCTTCAACCGGAGGCCTCCGGCGTAGATGG
>JANNEJ010000524.1:0-1723 GCA_031378585.1 Acidobacteriota bacterium
GATACCGCCGGTGGACAGGTCGACCCCGGGCGAGTAGACCCCCACCCAGTCGTCGGCGGTCAGGCCTGCGGGCCGTCGATCGTCGAAGGGCTCGAGGAAGGCCAGCACGTGGTGCGTCGTCGCTTCGCTCGAGGGCAGCACGACGACCCGCCGCACCCAGGTGTCGCGGGCCAGCCCCGTCGGCAGGGCCGGATAGACGTAGTCGATGACGCCAGTCGGGGGCACCTGATAGGGTGGCACCGTCAGCACGAGATCGGGCGGACCATCCGGCCATTCGGGCAACGCGGGCAGTGGCGCTTCCAGCGCGTCTGGCCCCTCGCCGCGCGGCGCACCGGCATCGATCCAGCGGATGAGATCGCGCTTCTCGGCGCCCGAGAGTGATCGGTCGAAGGCAAAGTGCCCGATCTGCGTGTCGGCGTCGTGCGGCGGCATCCGGCCGTTGAGCACGGTCTCCTTCGACATCGCGGCCCAACGCTGCGCCAGCGCGTAGCTCGAGAAGGCAAACGGACCAGCGCCCTTGGGGCGATGACAGGTGACGCACTTCTCACGCACGACCGGCGCCACCTTGGTGGCGTAGTGATCGGCGGCAAGCGGCACGTCGGGGGCCAACGGCGTCATGAGGCAGCCAAGCGAGTCGGCGACCGGCACGGGCACGTCGCGGCCGGCCACGAGCGCCTCGATCGCGTCGGCCAGGAAGTGTTTGGTGGCCTGCGGCTTCTGCGACTCGTAGTCGGTCTGATCGTCGACCGCGCCCTGAAACACGATGCGACGGCTCTTGCTGTCGATGAGAGTCGCGACGCCCGACCGCTCCACGCCAAGTTCGTTCAACAGCAACTGGTCGGCGTCGTGCAGGATCGGCAGCTTCACCGAGAACTCATCGGCAAAGGCTCGCAGCTCCTCGCGCGTCTCACCGGCGCTGTTGTAGATGAGGAAGCGAATGCCCTGCGACTCGAAGCGCGCGCGCAGTGCCGCCAGCTTAGGCAGGGTGACGGCCACAATCGGACACCCGGCACGCTGAGCGTAGAGCACCAGGCCCTTGTCGGCCTTGTAACGAAAGAGGCGGTGGTAACTACCAGCCGAGTCGAGCAGGGCGACATCGGCAATGCGCCGGCTGGGCAGGCCACCCCCCGGCTGCGCCGACGGAGCGACCTGGACCGCCAGGAGCGCGGCACACACGACGCCGAACGACAGGCGCAAGAGCTGGCTCATCACGCCGGCAACTATGGCAACGTCACGACGACTTCATTGGACGGATCGCTTGTGCCGCAGGCATTACGCGCATAGATGCGGATATGGAACGTGCCCGGCGCACCCTGGCGCTCGGTCGTGGTCGACGAGCCCGGTACGATGAACGTGCCCACATCGTTTTTCCCAGGTCCGGAGCCCGACTCGATGACGTACGACGTGGGCATCTCGACCCCGGTCGGCGCCTGCCACGACGCCTTCACGGAGGTGTTGGGCGTCTTCTCAATCGCGAGCTGTCCTGGTGCCGCGGGTGGCGCCGCACAGTCGAACTGCCGTGACCCGGCGCGCTGCTGACCGGTGCGCAGCACCCACATGCCGATGAGCACCACAGCGGCAACGACGATCACGACCGAGAGAATGCCGTTCTTGTTCATGCGTTCAGAATCCTTCGGTCAGACGCCGTGCCGCGGCCGGCTGCCGACGGCAGACGCAAAAGGGGTTGGTCGGGATGCCGGGATTCGAACCCGGGACCTCCTGC
>JANNEJ010000533.1:0-7020 GCA_031378585.1 Acidobacteriota bacterium
CGCCAGTGAACACGGTGAAGAACGCGCACAGCATCGCGCACACCACCGCCGTGCCGCCGGGGAACCAGCCAAAGAGCGCGCGGAACACGCGCAACAATCGATGCGGCGCCCCGCCTTCCGCCAGCACCACACCCACGAGCGTGAAGAGCGGAATCGACGCAAGCGTGGGTTTGGTCGAGAGCTGGTAGGTCTGGATCAGGATGGCGGAGCCGGGCACGCCTTCCGACAGGAACATGATGGCGGCCGCGCCACCGAGCAGCGCAAAGATCGGTGCGCCGGCGACGCCGCTGAGGAAGAGCGCCAGCAGCCACCACAGATATGAGTCGGCGCCACCGGGCAACACCGGTTGGGCCGCCTGCTCAATCACCGCGGAGAACGGGTCGGTCCAGTTGAAGGGCAGGCCGGTGCCGAGGTACATCCCGAGCAATGCGCCGAGCACCGCGGCGACGCCGGCGGCCCGGTGCGACTTGAAGTTGGCGCGCACGATGCGCCACGTGATCACGGCAAAGCCGAGTGGCAGCAGCACCTGGAACGCCCACACGGGCACGCCCTCGGTGATGTTGCGGCCGGCTTCCCGCTCCAGGCGCACCAGGTCGACGCCGGCGCGCGCGAGCAGCGCCGACACGGCCGCGCCGACGAAACCCGCCAGAGCCTTGGCGGCGGTGGTGATGTGGCCCGCCGGCAGGAACGAGCCCGTGGCCAGAGCCAGCAGACGATCGTCGCGGGCAGCGAGCGCGCCGCCCACCAGTGCCACGACCAGCGTGAGGTGCTGCACGAACGGCGTGCCGCCGGGGATGCCCGAGTCGAACCTGCGGAGCACGATTTCGGTGATGGGCAAGAGCGTGAGCAGCGTCAGCGCGAGCACCGAGAACCCGTGCTCGATGTGGCTGATCGCGCGGTCGTCGACGCCCCGGGCCTCGGCCGGCGCGTTCGGGTCGAGGCTCACTTGGTGGCGCGGCTCTTGCGGAACGCCTCGCGTTCCCGCAGTCCCTGGTCGTAGACCTCGACCGGCACGATCAGGCCCCGCATCGACGTGGCGAACTTGTCGGCCATGTCGCGAAAGGCCTTGGTGTTGGCCGCGTCAGGAGCGTTCACCTTCAAGCCGCGCTTCAGCATCTCGGCGCGGGCCTGATCGTCTTGCTGCGGCACGTCGCGATCCAGGCCGTCCTGGATCTTCTTGGCGACCGTGAGCACCTGCTGGCGATCGGCCTCGGCAATCGTGTTCCAGATCCTGGCGTCGACCACCGTGGCGCCGGCCAGCGGCCCCACGCCCAAGTCGAGCATGTTGGGCACGTTGCGATACCACTGGAACGCCAGCGTGGCCAGCGGCGTGGACGGCACGGCGTCGAGCAGCCCGGTCATCAGACCACTCTGTACTTCCGAGAACGGCAGTGGCCGCGGATTGAAGCCATTCTGCTTGTAGAGTTGCACGAACTGATCGTCGCCAGCACTCGTGTAGAGGCGCGTCTTCTTCAGCTCGTCCACATTGGGCACCGGATTCTTGCTGAACAGGTAGACCCAGCCCGTGTCGCCCCAGTTGAGCAGCACGAGGCCCTTGGCCTCGAGCTTGGCCTTCAGCATGGGCTCGAGCTTGGCGCGCACCCCGCGGTACTCCTCGTAGGTGGCGAAGAACATCGGGATGGTGAAGATGTTGAACGCGTTGTCGACCGAGGCCAGGCCCACGGCGGTGATCGACGCGGCGTGCTGCCGGCCGATCTTCATGTTCGAGATCATCGTGGCTTCGTCGTCCTGGGCGGCGCCGATCACCCGCACCACGACGCGGCCTCCGGTAGCCGTGCGCACGTCGGCCTCGAACTGCTTCAGGGCCTTATGCCACACCGAGCCGAGCGGCGCGGGCGAGGCCAGGCGGATCGTCGTCTGCGCGCTGGCCGCGCCAGCCGCGCAGAGCACGAGCAGGGCCGCCGTCCAAGTACGGAAGATTGAGGTCATGGGGAAATCGTCCTTCAGTTGGTGAACAGCTCGTCGAGACGTGACTGCAGGATGCGCGCGCGCTTCTGCGCGATGAGCGTGGCGAGCCGGGTGTCGGGCACGTCGTCGGGGTTCACGGCCAGGGCCTGGTCGAGCAGTTTCACGAACTCGTCCTTGTTCTGCGCCGGCTGCGCCACGCTGACGGCCATGGCTACGTAGGCCGACGCCGACTTGCCCTTCGACAGTTCAACCGCGCGCTCGAAGTGCTTGCGCGCCCGTGCCGGGTCGCCGCCCATCGACGGCGACATGCCGTCGAGGGTGATGAACACCTCGTGGATGCCGCCGTCGGCATAGTCTTCGTCGATCGAGAGCGCCTTCTCCATCAGCGTCCGCACCACCGGGAAGTCGGCCACGAGATCCGGCTGGTCCACGCCCACGGCGATGGCCGAACCCCATGACGCACCGAGCCAGTACAGCTCGTCCACGTCGTACTTCACATTCCCGAGCGCGGTGGCGGGGTCGGCAGACAGCGCCGCGCGCAGGCCGGGGCGCTTCAACTCGACCCGGCGCATGCAGTAGTCGCGTCCACGCAGATACAGACGACGAGCGCGTGCTTTGAGCCGTTCGCTTTCCTCGTAGTTGGTCGACTCGAGGGCCTCGGCGTCGAGCTGCACGAACGCATTGGCGTACGACGTGAAGCCCGAGCACGCCGTAAGCAGCATGCCTTTGTGCTTGGGCGAGGCCTGCAGCAGCGACTCGAGCGTCTTCAACGAGAAGGGCAGCGCGGCGCGGATGAGCTCGGGGTCGTCGTCGGTGGTGTAGACGGAGGGCCCAGGGGCCGACAACGTGTCACCTAACTTGTTGACAGCGAAAGACTTGACAGAGCAGCCCGCAAGGCTGAGCGCGGCCACGCCGGTCAGAACGACGAGCCGTACGTGCATGAGCAAATCAACCTGAATAGACAAAGTCACTTCAGGATAGACGAAAACTTCCGCGCCGGCGATGCGTGGCCCGGCTCCCGCCCCGAGTTGAGGCTGCGCTACTGCCGCGCCCACGAGCCGGTATCTCCGCTGGCCCTCGGGCGCTTTCGCCCCACGAGCACTCGGTCCTGCGGAGACACCGGCCCGTCGGTGCGTCGCCAACTTCGCGGGAGTTCACGCACGGTGGGGTTGACGGGGTTGGAGACAGCGTCCGGGCTTGGGGTGGGTACCTCGTCGCAGCGGCTGTGATCTGTACCGCGAAGCCGCCCAGCCGCAGCGATGAGGTGCCCGCCCCGAGTTCGGACGAAGACCGCAGCGCCACTTCCGCCAACAGGCCGGTAGCGCCGATGGCCCTCGGGCCTACCGCGCCTTGCCCTCGATCTCTTCGTAGGCGCGCGCCACGCCGTGCCACAACACGCCGGGGGCGGTCAGGGTCGGGTAGTTGGCGACGTGCGTACGCATGTCCATCTGCCTGGCCGCGTTCTCCGCGCTCGCGCCGGTCTTGTGGAGGGCCTGGGCCTGCGTCCAGAAGTCGCGCAGGTAGGCCTGGAAGTGGTCGATCTTCGCTTTGCCTTTGAACGCCGTGCCGTGGCCGGGCAGCGTGATGTCGTAGTCGAGCGCGCGCAGCCGCTCCAGGGTCTGCGGCCAGTCGGCAATGAAACCGTCGCCGATGTACGACGTGCCCTCGACCAGGAGGTCACCCGTGATCACGACCCGTTCCTTCGGCAGGTACACCACGATGTCGCCGCCGGTGTGAGCTCGACCCAGGTACATCAGGCGAATCTCGCGCCCGCCGCGAAAGAGCGTGAGGTGGTCGGTCATCGTCACGGTGGGCGGCCTCGGCGTGACGGTCTGCGTGCCGGCGTAGTGGTTCTCGAGGATGGCCAGCTGGCCAGCGAGTTTGCTGCGTTCCCCTGCGTCGGTGGTCTTGCCGATCGTGCCCTTGAGCTGCGCGACTTGCGCCGGCACGCCGCCGATGAACATGTCGTAGCTGCGGCCCCGCATGGAATCACCGGCCGCCAGCTTCATGCGCGTGTATTCGTGGCCGATGATCTCGACCTCGGGCCCATAGATCTGGTTGCCGTGCGCGTGGTCGAAATGCCAGTGCGTGTTGATCACCGAGCGCACGGGCTTGGGCGTGAGCGCCCTCAGCTCGTCGCGCAGTGCCCACGCGCCACCGGGTGTCATGTGGGTGTCCACGACGATGACGTCATCGGCATTCACGATGATCGACGCGTTACACCCCACCGACAGCGCACCCGTGCCCACGGCGTGGTACACGCCCGGGGCGACTTCATTGAACGTGAAGGCCTTGCCCGTGTAGCTTGCGCCGACGGGCCTGGGGGCGGGCTGCTCGACCGTGCCGCGCGCTCCTGCGGCCGCGAGCGCCGCGCACCCGGCGACGGCGATGAGCACAAGAACGAGCCAGCGGTGACGGCGGATGGTGTGTGCCATGACCGCGCAGGCTACCACGGCTCTCACGCCTGCCGCGATACAGCGAGTGATGCGACGCGGCATCTCCCTTCGGCTCACCTTCGGTCCGGCTTGGCGGGACGTCCTGCCGCAGCGAGGAATCGCACCCGCAACCACGGAGGACCGCCAGAGCGGCCGGTCCTCAGAGTTCACCTCACGGAGACGCCACGCCGCATCACCCGCCGGAGGGCGAGGTTGAGCCGCGAGGCCCACCGCGTCAGTCCGCGGCCTTCCCGCCTATGCGAACGTGGCGACCACCGGGCCGTGGTCGCTCGTGCCGACCTCGCGCTGCACCACGCAGGTCTCGGCCGTGGCCGCAAGCGCCTGCGACGCGACCACGTAGTCGATGCGCCAGCCCATGTTGCGCTGCTTCAGGTTGCGCCACGGCGCCCACCACGTGAAGAGCGCGTCGTCGTCGGGGTGCAGCGTGCGGCCCACGTCCACGAGACCGCGCGAGAGCAGCCGGTCGATGAGGGCCCGCTCGTCGTCGCGGGTGCCGATCTGGTTCGCCTTGCGTTCGCGGGGATGCACGTCGCGCTCGGTGAGCGCCACGTTCAAGTCGCCGCAGAAGAGCATTGCGCGCCCGGCGGCCTGGTATTCTGCGGCCCAGGCGTCCATGTCGGTCAGGAACTTGATCTTCGCCGCGTAGTCTTTGCCGCCGTTCGGCACGTAGAAGGACGACGTCAGCACCGGACCCTTGCCGAAGTCGAGCTCGGCCGAAATAACGCGCTGCTCGAAGTCGAACGGGGGGTGCGAGTACACCGGTGGCGCGGCCACGAGCGCTTTCGAGACGAGCAGGCCGACACCTGAGTAGCCCTTTTCGCCGTGCCAGCCGGCGTAGTAGCCGTCGAGATCGCGCAGTTCGAAGGGCAGCTGGTCGAGCGAGGCCTTGACCTCCTGCAGGCACACGATGTCGGGACGTTCGGTGGCGAGCCACTCCAAAAGTTGGCCCTGGCGGGCGCGGATGCCGTTCACGTTCCAGCTCGCGATTTTCATGACGCGGCGACAAGCATAACGCCAGAGCTTGCGGGCGCACGGCGTCGCGCCCGCGTCAGGCGGCCGACCACGTCATGAGCGCGCGGTCGATGGCATGGCGGGTGCGGGTCACGACGATGGCCGGCGGCTCGTCGCGCATTCCCCGGGCGCCGGCGTCCAGCACGGCGCAGAGTTCGAACACCGCCTGCGCAGGGCCGGTCGCTGCCGCCATCTCGCCTCGCGCGATCGCCTCGGCCACGCTGGCCGACAGGGCGTCGCGCCAGGCCGCGCGCCAGGCGGCGAGCCGAGCGCGGGCGAGCGGCGGCGGGCTCACGCCAAAGGCGGCGTGGTCGGGGGGAAGCCGGGCCGGATCGCCGGGCGCCGGCGTGACAAACGCGAGGAACCCCTCGCACAGGGTCACCACTCGGGCGATGCCTGGGGGCGCCGTGCCGGCGGGGGCCATCACGGCTTGTGCGAAGCGCGCGGCCGCCGCGTCGATCGCCGCCAGGTCGAGCGCCTCCTTCGAGCCAAAGTGCGCGAAGACGCCGCTCTTGCTCATGCCCAGGGCACCTGACAGGGCCCCGATGGTGGCGGCGTGAAGGCCGGCTGTGGCGGCCATGTCGAGCGCCCGGTCGAGGATTACCTGGCGGCTCCTGACGCCGTTAGCACGCTGAGTCATGGCCATATTTTGTCAATATAGCACTGTGGTTCGTTATTGCACGAACGTTCGTTTATATTTCTAAGTTCTTGAGAGAATCGAATAGCGGCGGGTCGTGCTGACGAATATGCGGTCAATCCAAGCCAGGGTGCGTCAGAATGGGCGCAGGCGCGCTACACACCCGCGGCTCAACAATGGAGGAATCACGCATGACGACTCAGATGCTCGCGCTCGGTCTTGTCGCCGTTCTGGCCGCCGCTCCAAGTGTGCTGGCCAGCGCGCAGGAGGCAGCCACCGCCACTCGCCGGCCCGACGTGATCTACGTGCCCACGCCCGAAGAGGTGGTCGATGCGATGCTGCAGGTGGCCAAGGTCACGAAGAACGATGTGGTCTACGACCTGGGCACTGGCGATGGCCGCATCCCGGTCACGGCGGCTAAAAAGTACGGCGCCCGCGGCGTGGGCATCGACATCGACCCGCAGCGCATCAAGGACGCCAACGACAACGTCCAGAAGAGCGGCGTCGGCGACAAGGTCCGGATCATCCAGGGCGACCTCTTCGAAGCCAACATCTCGGAAGCGACGGTGGTGACGCTCTACCTGCTGCCGTCGCTCAATCAGAAGCTGATGCCGAAGCTGATGAAGGAACTGAAGCCCGGCACGCGCATCTTCTCGCATGCGTTCGACATGGGCGATTGGAAGCCCGAGAAGGAACTGGACGTCGACGGGCGCAAGGTCTACTTCTGGACGATTCCGAAGAGATAAGGCTTGGGGCTTGAGGCTTGGGGCTTGCCGCGCCGTAGCCTTTGGCGAAGGCGGGTTTTGCTTCTCGCCGCGGTCCTCTCTGTCGTCGCGGTCTTGCTGGCCGTCAGCGGTGGCTTCCGGGTCACCGTTGGCGGCCTTCGTCTTTCCGCCCGCTCGCCGCTCGCGGCCTCCATTGCGGCGTTGGCGCTGCTGGTTGCGTGGTACGTGCGCGCGCGCAAGTCGAACAGCGTTTCAAGCGATC
>JANNEJ010000578.1:0-9215 GCA_031378585.1 Acidobacteriota bacterium
GTAGTCCATTGACGCTCCCGGCGCAGCCGCCATCGGACGCGAGAGCGCGTGCTGGACCCAGTTGGCGCTTGTGACCCAGGCGCCGTACTGGCGGCCGCTCGTGCCCTCGAGGCCGGACCGCATCGTGAGCAGGTCCTCCACCGTGATGGTCCGCCTGGCGCGGTCCAGTGACGCGTTCAGCTCCGGGAAGTAGGCGGCGATTGGCTCACGCACGCCCTTCACGAGACCGCGATCGATGGCGATGCCCACCAGCGCCGAGATCACGCTCTTCGAGGCCGACTTCACGTTGACCGGCCGGTCCGCCCGCGCGCCGCCGTAGTAGCGTTCGACCATGACCTCGCCACGCCGGCTCACGAGCAGGCTGCGCAGTTGCGGCAGCGCGCGCGCCGCGGCGTCGACGGCCTCTACGCTGAAGGGCGACGGCTGGAGTGCCGTGGCCCCGGCGACTGTCAGTCCGCAGGCCAGGCCCGCGGCCGCGAACCACACCTGGGTTGCCACGCCTACGTCTCTGCCGCCGCGAGGTGCGCGGTCACCGCCGGATTCGCCAGCACGCCGGCAAAGTCGGGGTCGCGCGGCAGACGCCACCGCGTGAACGCGCCGAGCTGCGCCAGAGGCGCCGCCAGGTGCTGCAGCACCGGCTCGACGTCGTCCTGCAGGGCAAAGAGCGCGGCAAGGTAGTAGCGCGTATGTGGATCTTCGGCCCCGGTCGCGAGCCGTCGATTGAACGCGTCGGTGGCGAGCGACGCGTACTCCCGGCTTTCGCGGATCGCGCCCATCCGGTGATGGACAGCGGCGAGCTTCTGGTTGACTTCGATAATCGACCGGTCGCGCAGCCCGTGGTCGGTGTGCGTCAGAAACGTCAGCTCGCGCTGGTACTCGCGGATGGCCTCGTCGTAGCGCCCGCGCAGGTACAGCACGTAGCCCAGGCGCGTATGCGCGCCTACGACCATCAGGCCCTGCGCCCCAGACATCGCCTGCTGCTGCAAACCGACGGCGGTCCGAGCCGAACGCTCGGCGCCGTCGAGATCCCCAGTCAGCGCCTGCAACAACGCCAGCTGCAGGTGCACGTAGCCAGCCTCGGGCGCGAGGGCGACGGAGCGCTCGAAGTGCGCAATCGCTCCAGGGATCTCGGCGCGTCCGAGCCACAGCACGCGAGCCAACTGGCTGTGCGCGAGCGCGCTGTCGGGGTCGAGCGCCAGGCCGTGGCGAATCGCCGCCTCGGCGGCGGCGTTGTCGCCCATGCTCGCCAGCGTCTGACCCAGGCGCACGTGCGCTTCGGCACGGGTCGGCGCGCTGGCGACCGCGCGTTCGAGCAGCACGCGGCTGCGCTCGAGCACATGCGGCAGGTTCAGGAACGACCCGCGCAGCTGCAACGCGCCGCCAAGCGCGATGAGGGCGTCCACGTAACCGTTCTCGAGCTCGAGCGCCTGCTCGAAGAGCGCGATGGCCCGCTCCACCGACTCGGGCGTGGCGATGCGCAGGTTGAGCATCGCGCGCGAGTACGCCTCGAACGCTTCGGGCGCATGGGCGTCTTCGCCAATCGCCTGGCGTTCGCTCTGCTCGAGTTCGCGCTGCAGGCCTTGCCGCACCAAATCCTCGACGAGCTGGTCCTGCAAGTCGAAGATATCGTTCATCGACCCGTCGAGCTTGGTCGCCGAGACCGTGCGCCCTTCCTCCACGGCGATGATCTGCGCCGTGATGCGCACACGGTCGCCGAGTTTCTGCACCGCGCCGGCCACGACCCACGTGGCGCCGAGACGGCGTCCAAGCTCGATCGACTGACGCTCATCTTCCTTCCGGCCCTGCACCGCACCCGCGCTGCGCTGCACGTCGAAGATCTGCTCGCGCGAGATGGTGCGCAGGCCGCGCACCTTGGCAAAATCCGTGGTGAGAGACTCGGCCATGCCCTGCCCCACCCACTCGTCGGCGGGATTGCCCGTGAGGTTCGCGAAGGTCAGCACCGCCACGGTGCGTTCCGCCGTCGGCCCGGCCGGAGCCGCGGGCGCCGCGTGACCGAAGCCCACCGGCGGCAGGTGCATGCCAGGACGCCAGGTGTGGTGGTCGGCCGACGGTGTGTCGCGCAGCACGCGCTGGCGGGCGTGGTGCAGGTCCACATAGAGTTCGCGCGCCGACTGGTAGCGAAACTCCGGATCCTTGGCGAGGGCCTTGCGCACCGCGGCCTCGACATCCACCGGCACGGCGTAGTTGAAGCGCGCCAACGCCTCTGGCTCGTGGTTCAGGATGCGATCGGCGGCATCCGCCATGGTGTCGGCCGCAAACGGCGTTCGGCCCGCCAGCATCTCGTACAGCACGGCGCCCAGTCCGAAGAGATCGGCGCGGTGGTCCACGTCGCCGCCCCGCAGCTGCTCGGGCGCCATGTAGTTGAGCGTGCCGAGCACCATGCCGGGGCTGGTCACGCCCATCGTGAGCGCCGACGCGTCCCCAGGCCGGCGTAGGAACTTCGCCAGGCCGAAGTCGAGCACCTTCACGAGCTGACGGCTGGTCAGCATCACGTTGGCGCTCTTGATGTCGCGGTGCACGATGCCGCGCGTGTGCGCTTCGTCGAGGGCATCGGCCACCTGCATGGCGATCTCGAGCGCCTCGGGCACGCCGAGCGTCCCGCGCGTGAGCCGGGTCGATAGCAGCTCCCCTTCCACGTACTCCATGGCGATGAAGAGGTCGTCGCCGTGCTCGACGAGATCGTAGGTGACCGCGATATGCGGCGATCGCAGCAACGAGGCCGCCTGCGCCTCGCGCACGAGCCGCTCGCGGCCCTCGGGGTCGTCGCCGCCCGACGACGCCAGGAACTTCAGCGCCACCTGGCGGCCCAGGCGGGTGTCTTCGGCCAGGAACACTTCGCCCATGCCGCCGGCGCCAAGCCGGCTGAGCACGCGGTAGTGCAGGAGTTGAGTGCCGACGGCGGGCACGCCCGAGGACATCCGTCCATTCTAGTCGGCGCCTTGCCCTTGGCTCACCTTCGATCCGGACCGCGCGCCCCTGTGGGAGGCCGCGGGCTGATGCGGCGCGTAGGTCGACGCGGCATCTCCCACCGTATCAGCCCGCGGTCGTGCGCGCGCGGACGGGCGTTCTAGAACGCGCGGCTTTGGCAGCCGTCGACGACGACCGACGTGCCGCTCACCCAGCTGGCCTTTGACGAGGCCAGAAACGCCACGACGTCGCCCACTTCCTCGGCCCTGCCAAAGCGGCCGAATGGCAGCTCGGCGGCGATGAACGCGGCGATGCCCTCGGGGTCGGTCTGCTGGCGCTTGTGCCACGAGCCGGCGGGAAACGAAATCGACCCGGGCGACACGCTGTTGACGCGGATGTGGTCCTTGGCCAGTTGCTTCGCCAGCGACTTGCCGAGGCTGATCTCGGCCGCCTTGACCGCGTTATAGGTCATGCGGCCGCCAGCTTCACGGCCGAAGATCGACGAGATGATGACGATCGCCCCGCCGCCTCGGGCACGCATCGACGGCACCACCAGGCGCGAGGCGCGAATGGCCGGGAACAGCGTCTGGTCAAACGCCTCCTGCCAGTCGGCATCAGTCGTCGCGAGCAGGTCGCCGCCGCGCGCGAGCGCGACGTTGTTCACGAGCACGTCCACGCCGCCAAAGCGCGCGAGTGTCGCCGCCACCACGTCGTTCATGCCGTGCTCAGTCGAGAGATCCGCCCGCACCGCGAGCACCTCGGCCGACGCGACGGCGACCGACGCGAGTTCGCGCGCGGCTTCCGAGAGCGCTTCTTCCCCGCGACCCGAGATGCACACGTGGCAGCCTTCGGCCACGAGCGCGCGCGCACTGGCCAGGCCGAGCCCGCGGCTCGAGCCCGTCACGATGGCCACCTTGCCAGTGAGACCGAGATCCATGGAGGTCGCGGCCTCAGGCCGTGGGCAGGCCCGCGAGGAAGTCGTCGATGCTGGCCTCGAACGCGGTGGCCTGCTCGAGGTTCGACAGGTGGCCCGCGCCAGCGATGCGCACGAGCGACGCGTTGGGCATGGCGGCCACGATGGCCTCGGACTCGGCCGGCGGCGTGAGCACGTCTTGATCGCCCACGATCACGAGGGTGGGCACCTGCACCGACGGCAGCAGCGCCGTCGAATCGGGCCGCTCCATCATCCGTACCACAGCGTCGCGAATCGCGTGCGGCGACTGGCGCTTGATGAGCAGTCGCACGGTCTCTTCGGCGTCGGGGTTGTGTTCGCGCGTGGTGGCGCCAAGCAGGCGCGGCATCATTTCGCGCGCCACGCCTTGCGGACCGTCGTGCTCGAGCACCGTGAGCATCGCCCGGCGCGCGGCCCGCCCTTCGAGCGTGTCGGCACCGGCGCGGGTGTCGGCCAGAATGAGCGCCCGCACGAGCGTGGGTGTGCGCCGCATGACGGCGAAGGCCACGTAGCCGCCAAGCGACAGGCCGCCGAGCACGACCGGCCCGCCGGCCACCTCGCGCACCAGCGCGGCGATGTCCTCGGCGTAGTCGTCGATGGTCGGATCGACGTCTTCGGCCCGCGTATCGGTCGAGCCGCCAAAGCCCCGCAGATCGGGCGCCAGGATGCGCCAACCGTGGAAGGCGCCGCGAAACTGCGGTTCCCACATCTGCGCGCCGAGCGGAAACGCGTGCACCAAGACGAGTACCGGCTTCGCTGTCGCCCCGGGGTCGTTGTCCAGATAAGCGAGCGTCCGGGAGCCGATTTGGAGATACTGGCGAACCACGGGCCGATCTTACCGCACCGCCACGCTCAGTCCTTCAACAAGGTGAGGCAGTGTAGGATGTGGCGCGAGCTACGCCGGTGATGTTGACCTCAATGATCACATGCATGCTGTTTCAGGCGCCCGCGGCGGCGCGCTAGCCCAGAATCGCTGCGAGCACGGCCGGCCCCAGATCGTCGGCTTTCTTGGCGCCCACGCCGTAGACGTGGCGCAGCGCGTCGATGGTGGTGGGCTTCAGGCGCGCTAGCTCCCGCAGCGTCGTGTCGTGGAAGATCACATACGGCGGCACGCCGCGCGCCCGCGCCACCGTGAGACGCAGCGCGCGCAGCCGTTCGAACAGGTCGCGATCCACGCCTTCCCAGCCCTCGGTCTCGGCCTTCGACCGGCGCTCGGCGCGCGTCGGGTCCGCGCGCCGCTGGCGCGCCAGCGCCAGGTCGGGCGCGGCGCTCGCGTCCTTCAGCAGTTCCACGCCGCCAGCGGTAAGCGCGAGCACCGGATACTGGTCGTCGGTCTGGCGCAGCAGGCCGAGCGCGAGCAACTGGTCGATGTAGCCGCGCACTTCGTCGATGCTCGCTCCCGACATCAACCCAAAGGTCGTCAGCGTGGCGTGCCCGCGGGCCGTCACTTGTTCGGAGGTGGCGCCGCGGAGCACATTGGTGACATGGGCGGCGCCGAAGCGCTGCCCCACACGAGCCACGCACGACAGGAACTTCCGCGCGGTCGTCACCGCGTCTGCCACGGTCTCGAGCTCGCCCAGGCAGAAGTCGCACGCGCCGCAGTCGTCCTTCCCGTAGACTTCGGCAAAGTGCGCCAGTAGATGCTTGTGCCGGCAGCCCACGGCCGAGGCGTAGCGCTCGATGTCGCGCAGCAGCGTGCGGCGCTGGTCGGTCATCTCGCCGTTGCGCTCCAGCATCTGGCGCCACTTCAGGAAGTCGGCGCCCGACACGATCAGCACGCACTCGGCCTCGAGCCCGTCACGCCCGGCGCGACCCGACTCCTGCTGGTAGTGCTCGAGTGACTGGGGGGCGCCAGCGTGAATCACGTAGCGCACATCCGACCGGTCGATGCCCATGCCGAAGGCCACCGTGGCGACGACGACGTCGGCGTTTTCGTCGAGGAACGCATCCTGGTGGCGATGCCGCTCGTCGTCCGACAACCCAGCGTGGTACGGCACCGCACGCAGGCCTTCGTCCTTCAGCCACGCGGCCAGCATGTCCACGTCTTTCCGCGACGTGCAATAGACGATGCCGGCTTGCCCACGATGCCGCGCGAGCACGTCGAGGATCTGCTTCTTCAGCGCACTGCGCGGCAGCACCCGGTAGGTGAGATTGGGCCGGTCAAACGATCCTACGAGCTCGAGCGGCGTCTGCAGCCCGAGCTGGCTCACGATGTCCTTCCGCACGCGGGCAGTGGCCGTGGCGGTGTAGGCGTGCAGGCTGGCGCCCGGGAAGATCTCGCGCAGGCGGCCAAGCTGGCGATACTCGGGCCGGAAGTCGTGGCCCCACTGGCTGATGCAGTGAGCTTCGTCGACCGCCACGAATCGCACCGGAGCGCCGCCGGCGGCCACTCGCGCCAGGAACCCGTCGGCGCCCTCACCCACGATGCGCTCGGGCGACACGTAGAGCAGGCGGAAGCGCCCGTTGCGGATGCCCGAAAGCACCTGTGCCTTCTGCTCCGACGACAGGCCGCTGTTGTAGCAGGCGGCCGACACGCCGTTGCCGACGAGCGTGTCGACCTGGTCCTTCATCAGTGAGATGAGCGGCGACACGACCAGCGCGAGTCCCTCGGTGACGAGCGCCGGGGCCTGGAAGCAGATCGACTTGCCGGCGCCAGTAGGCATGACCACGAGCGAGTCACGGCCGGCCAGAATCGCCTCCATCGACTCCTGCTGCAGGGGACGAAACGTCGTGTACCCCCAATAGCGCTCGAGCACCGACACGAGCGACGCGGGCGTAGAGGCGAGGGCGGAGCTGGACGGAACGACGGGCGCGGTCATCGGGCGGGTGTGCACATGGTGACACACTGTGCGCGGTGGCCGCGAGTGCGCAGGACGGCTATAATTCGCTTCCACAGCCGTGGAGACTGTTCTCTCGCGCCATCGCCGCTCCTACGGGCCGGTTGGCCTGCTGACGCTGCTGCTCCTGCCAGCGGCGGCTGGCCACGCGCAGCGCGGGGCGCCTCCCGGCGACCTCGAGAGCACGCTCGCCAGGGCCAGCGCCAGGGTTGAGGACTACCTGACACGCGCGCAGAGCCTGGTCTGCACCGAGACGGTGCACGTGCAGCCGCTCAGCACCGGCCTGACCGGCGACGGTTTCGGCCGCACGATCGAATCCGAACTTCGCCTCTCGTGGGACGGCGACGGCGAGGGCGAGTCGGCTGGCGAGGCGCGCACGCGGCGCCAGGTCATGAAGGTGAACGGCCATGCGCCACGGAAGAAGGACCGCAACAACTGCACCGGTCCGGAGCAGCACGTCACCGAGCCGCAGCCCTTGTCCCTGTTGCTGGCCTCCGAACGCGACGACTACGCGTTCTCCTGGGCGGGTCTAGCCAAAGTCGACAAGCGTGACGCCTTCATGATCGACTTCAGGCAAGTCGAGAAGGTGAAGGTCGACGTGCGCCTGCTCGAAGGCACCGAGGACTGCGTCAGCTACGACCTGACCGGCGGCATGCGCGGACGGCTCTGGATCGACGCCGAGACGGCCGACGTGCTGCGGCTCGATCAGCGGCTGGCCGGGCAGGTCGAGGTGCGGATGCCGGAGGTGCTGGCGCGCAAGCCGGGCGTGTCGGCGGTCTGGACGCTCGAGCGCTGGGACACCTCGATGCGCTTCAAACGGGTCACCTTCGACGAACCGCAGGAACTGCTCGTGCTGCCGGTCTCGACGACCACGCTGCGCGTGACGCTCGGCTCGGGCACGCCGCGACAGCGCACGACGACGACCTACTCCCGCTACAAGCGCTTTCTCACCGGCGGACGTCTGGTGCCCAGCCAGGACGCTCCCAGGTAGCCGGCTCAGTCTTCCTTCCAGGGATTGGTCGCAAACACCGCCAGCTCCGTCCACAGCACCCGCTGCGGCAGATGCAGGCCAGCAAGAATCGTGGCCGCGATGTCTTCCGCGAACAGCTTGTTCGGATTGTTGCGGCCGATGCGGCCGCCGAAGTTGGTCTGCACCTCCGACGGGCAGATGCATCCCACGCGGATGTTGAAGGGACGCAGCTCCGCCTGCCAGCACTGTGTGATGCCGCGCACGGCCCATTTGCTGCCACTGTAGGCCGTAGCCGTGGCCGCGCCCTTCATGCCGGAGGTGGACGCGAGGTTGACGATGTCGCCGAAGGCCTCCGCCTTCAGGTGCGGCACGACCCGGTTGGTGATGTCCACGAGCCCGAAGACGTTGGTCTCGAACATGGCCCGCATGGCGGCGACGTCCAGCGACCCGATCTCGGCGCGGTAGGCGTAGCCGGCGTTGTTGACGAGCACGTCGATGCCGTCCATGCGCATGAGCGCTTCGTCGACCGTGCGCTGGTTGTCGTCGCCGCTCGTCACATCCGCCACGACGCCGTGGGCGCCGGTCTTTGCCGCGAGCGCGTCGATGCGCGCCCGGTCGCGCCCCGTAAACGTGACCTGGTGCCCGGCCGCCCGCGCCTGCTCCACCAGCGCTGCGCCAATTCCCTGACTGGCGCCCGTGATCAGCAGTTTTCGTTGAGTCATACCGGCATCATAGATCCGGCCTACCAGACCTTGGTCGGGCTTTTGATCGCTCCAGACAGCACGGCGTTCACAACGTCGTCGACCGACGCCAGGCCGCGAGGCGCGAGACCGCCCCATTCGAACCGAGTCGTGGCCGGCGTCCAGTAGAACAGCGCCACGTGCCACGTGTGGGCGATGCCGCCGCGTTCGTAGTAGACGAGACAGTGATCGGTCGAGCACCCCGCGGCGACCAGCCGACGGGTCGGCAGCGCCGGATCGACGATCTGGTCGGTGGCCTGAAACGCAGTTCCGGGCTCAGCGATGTTCAGGGCCGGACTGTCGAACAACCGCTGCAGCCCGTCGCGAACGCCGAGGGGCAGGCCTCTGATGGAGGTGACGATCCCGAAGCGCTCGTCCTTCACGTGCGCCCGCAGCGCCCCGGACAGCAGTGCGGGAGCCGTCGCCTGGCTGCCGGCAACCACGGCCGACCACACGCTCACGCCAATGGTAACGAGAAGTCGTGTGCGAAGCATCCTAACCGCCCGCGGCCTCGACCCGAGCTCGCGTTCGCCACGCATCAGGCCTCCGCCGTTGATGCAACACGGCGATCAGGATAGCGCTGTCGATGCGACGGACGAAATACGTCGCGTAGGGAAACCGGTGGAGCAACGCCCTGCGCACGTCACGGCCCACTTCAGGGAACTGGTCAGGACGTTCGCTGATGCGTTCGACGGTTCGGGCGAACTCCTCAACGAATGCAATCCCGAGATGGTGACCTTCGCGCGTGTACCAGTGCTGGGCGTCCGCGACGTCCGTTTCGGCACCTC
>JANNEJ010000596.1:0-6072 GCA_031378585.1 Acidobacteriota bacterium
GGGCGCAGAAGCTGCGCGCGCCGGGCCCGTCGCACGTGTCAGATTCCGCCCGGTCGCGGCGCGCGACTTCCGACCTTCCCCGATCAGGGTTTCCAGATCGTATCGAACAGAATCTCGGCCCAGCCGGTCAGGAACACGCCGTCGTCGTTCCACTCCACGCGCTGCGTCCCGCCGGGCGCAACGACATCCACATCGCGAGCCGCGCCGCCGGCGGTCATCGCCGCAATCGCTGCCGCGCATGCTCCGGTTCCCGACGCCTCGGTCGGCCCCACGCCTCGCTCCCAGATCAGGATGTTGACGAGACCCGGCCGTTCCACGACCGCGAACTCGACGTTGGTGCCGGCGGGAAAGCGCGGATGCATCGACAGCCCCGGGCCGAGCCGCTCGAACCTGGCCCGGTCGGGCAGCGCCGGCATGAGTGCGACAACCTGCGGATTGCCGATGTTCAGCGTGACGACGGGCAGCGTCTCGCCCGCCACGGACAGCGTCTCCTGGACGACCGCCGTGGGGTGCCCCATGGCCGCACGGAACGTGTACCGGCCCTCGTTGCGAGCCGTGAGCGTGAGCCGTCGCTCGCCGGCATCCGTGTCGGCACGCACCGTGGTCGCCCCAGCATACGGGCCGGCGTGATGTCGCTCACGTTCACGCATCACGAGCGCCGCGAGACACCGGAGCCCGTTGCCTGACAGCTCCGACGGACTGCCGTCGGCGTTGATGAGGCGCATCGTCGCGCCGCCGCCGGTCCACGAATACAGGATGAGGCCATCGGCCCCGATGCCCGTGTGGCGAGCGCACAATTGCCGCGACAGGGCGGGCAGATCGCGCCCGGCCACCGCGTCGCGATTGACGAAGAGGAAGTCGTTGCCGTAGGCGTGGGCTTTGGTGACGGTCATGGGACCCGGACGGCCGTGAAGACCCAGGTGAGACCGGCCGTGGCACCCAGGCCGAGATCGAGTGAGGTGGCGCCGACAAGCGCCGCCGCGTCGAGACGGACGGGGCCGTGCGTGTAGCGCACGCCGGCCCTGGCCACGCCGCGGCTCTCGGTGCCGGGAGCCGGCGTGCCGGCAGAGTAGTTCAGGCGGCCGTTGTACTCCGCGACCACCTCGACACCACCGCCTAAGGCCCGCGCCAGCGAGAGGCCAAAGGTCAGCAGGTCTTCCTGGCGCGCGGCCACGGTCGGGTCACCCACGATGGCCACGCCCGCGTTGGCGACAAGCCGCAAGGACCTGACGGTCTTGCCGAGCAGGAACGACGCGTAGAAGTCAGTGGTGTCCTGGCCTAGCCCCGACTCGTTCGACGCATTCGGCAGGCGCGTCGCGAACCGAAGGCCAATCGCCGGCCGCCCGGGTCCTTCATTCAGCAACCGCAGCTTGGTGGCAATCACGAAGTCGTCCACCGACGAGGTCGAGTCTCCAGTGAACGACAGCATGCTCGAAAACGGCGCCGGCACGCGCTCCTTGATGCTCAGCCGCCGGAAGAAGCTCCCGTCGACCTGGATCTCGGCAATCGCGCCGACACCGATGCTGATGCCTAGCGTGGGCCCGGTCACGAGGTCGCCGCGCAGCCCCGACAACGGGAACGTCACATCACCGGCCCAATCCACGCCGCTCTCGAGCAGGATCTGGCCGCTACCGACGGTGAGCGGATCCTCGGTCACGAAGGGACGCTGTTGAGCGTTGGCCGGCGTGGCCCCCGCCAGTGCCATCCCGACAGCGATCGCGCCTGCCACCCACGCCGTACTCCGTCGCCTAGCCGTCACCCATCACGCTCCCTGTTTCCGATGTCGGCGCGCTTCGGCGCTGAGGTAGTGGAAGGCCAGAATGTCGTAGCACGCATGGGCCGTCATCGACGCCAGCAAGCCCCCGGTGAAGAGCGCGAGGCCACCCATCACCACGCCCATACCCATCGCCCACACGCCGAAGGCCAGCATCCGCGGGCCGGCGACGTGCGCCAGCCCAAACGCCACCGAGGCCGCCGGCAGCCCCAGCAGCGGCTGCAGCCAGCCGCGGAAGAACAGTTCCTCGCCGATCCCGGCAGCCACCGCCACGACCACCATCTGCCACGATGTCAGCGCCGAGAACGTGGGCACCAGCACCTCGTCCACCGCCACCCGCACCCGCCGCCACGGACCCGAGGGCCGATGTAACAGCACGAGATTGATCGCCGCCAGCGCAGCCGCCACCGCCAGGCCGAGCCCAACCGCCATCGCCGGACGTTCGCTCCCCCACCGAACGCGCAGACCCGCCACGCTGGCACCGGCCAGCGCCACCACGGCCAGGCCCGCCTGGGTCAGCACGGCCAGAAGCGTGAGGCGCCCGACCGGCATCATGCGCGCCGGCTTTCCAGCACGAACGTGACGGGACCGTCGTTTTCAAGCGACACGATCATCGCCGCCTGGAACTCGCCGGTCTCAACGGGCACGCCCGCGCTTCGGAGATCGTCAACCACCGCCTCATACCAGCGCCTGGCCTCGGCGGGCGCAGCCGCCGAGTCAAACGAGGGACGCCGCCCATTGCGGCAATCGGCGGCCAGCGTGAACTGCGACACGACCAGCACCGCGCCGCCCACGTCCATCACCGACCGGTTCATGCGCACGCGGCCGTCGGCGCCGCCGTCGTCATCAAATACTCTGAGCTCTCGGATTTTGGCCGCGACATGCGCCACGTCCGCCGCGCCGTCACCCTGCTCCACCCCGACCAGCACCAGCAGGCCCTGGCCGATCCGCCCGACCAGGCGGTCTCCGACGTCCACACGAGCCTGGCGCACCCGCTGCAGTACCGCCCGCATTGTCAGCGGGTCCGCAGCGTGACGAGTTCGCCAAACCGCACGTCGTCGACCGGCGCAGACTCCGGCGCCAGGGCCTGCTCGGTGAGCCGTCGATCGAGCAGGTGACGCGGCCGCACATTGGTGAGGGCCTTCATCATGGACGCCTTGACGTGCGGATGCTCGCGCTCGAGCTCCGCGATGAGGCGTTTAGTGCGCTGGCGCTGCAGGCTGAGGTCGCCGCACGCCGGGCAGCAGCAGCCGATCACCGGCAGCGCGGATTCCTGCGTGTAGGCCCGGGCGTCGGCCTCGGTCACGTAGACGAGCGGGCGGATCACGACCTGCTTCTGGTTGTCGGAGACGAGCCGGGCCGGCATGGCCTTGAGCGCACCGGAGAAGAACGCATTCATGAGCAGCGTCTCGATGAAGTCGTCGAGATGGTGGCCGAGCGCGATCTTCGTGGCGCCTACCTCCTCTGCCAGGCGGTAGAGCACGCCACGCCGCAGCCGCGCGCACAGCGAACACGGCGTGTCGCCGGCTTCGAGGATATCGTCCATCACCGCCCCGATCGTGGTGTGCTCAATCCGCAGTTCCCACCCGCGCTCGCGGCACGTCTCGGTGATGACGTCGTGCTTGTAGTCCTTGTAGCCGGAGTCGACGTTGACGGCGACGAGGCTGAAGTCGATGGGTGCGCGCTGGCGCAGCACGTCGAGGATCTGCAGCAGCGCCCAGCTGTCTTTGCCACCGGATAGCCCGACCATCACACGATCGCCGTGCTCGATGAGCCCGTACTCGACAATCGCCTTGGTGACGTGCTTGGCGAGGCGCGCTTCAAGCGGCGTGCGGTAACCCATGGCGGACGACCAGTCTACACCGGGCCCGCCGGCGACTCGCCGAGCAGGCGCGCCACTGTTGCAGGCCAGGTCATGGCCGCGACACGCGCATGCGCCGCCTTGCCCAGCCGCTCGGCTCGGGGACGGTCGTCGACGAGCAGACGGAGCGCCTCGGCCAGCGCCGGCGCCGTCGGTGCGCACACCAGCCCGTTCACGTCGTGCGACACGAGCTCGGTTGGCCCGCCGCTGTCGGTGCAGGTGACGACCGCCTTGCCCGACGCAAACGCCTCCGCCGTCACGAAACCGTAGTCCTCGTCAAAGGGCACAAACGCCACGGCCCGGCATCGGGCCAGGTGGGTCAGCAGCGCCTCGTCGGTAAGGCGCCCCACAAACTGCACGCGGTCGTCGAGGCCCAGGCGACCGCACTGCGCCAGCAGGCCCTCGCGCGCCTCGCCATCACCGGCAATCACCGCCTTGACGCCGCGCGCCTGCGGCTGAGCCAGCGCATCGAGCAGCAAGTCGAAGCGCTTGAGCGGCGTCAGTCGCGAGACGGCAAAGACGTAGTCCCCGAAGTCATCGCAGCGATAGGCGCGCGCCGGCGGCGGCGGGTGCAGCACGGCGGAGTCGATCCCACCCCAGCGGCTGAGGCGCGCCTGTACCGTGCCAGAGATCGCAAACCGGCGCTGCACGCCGGTTGTCAGGAAATGCCGGTCGGCCGCGTGGATCAGCCGACGGCGCGCCGATTCCTTGAGGCGATTCTTCCACGACAGCGGGGCGCTGAACCGCGGCCAGAGGTCGTAGTACTCGCGCATCGTGTGGTTGAGCCAGCAAGTGTGCCGCGGGTGTCGCACGGCAAACGCCGGGTAGCGCAAGCTGATCACCTGGTCGACCGTCCCGCCGCCGGAGGCCATGCCCACGTCGGTGAGCCACGCGGCCAGGTACGCCGCGCCCTGACGGCCGAAGCGGTTCTGGGGTGTCACGGCCAGGTCGGCCTCGTGGCCGCTCTGGCGGAAAGCGGCGACCAGCTCGCGCGCGATGACGAGATGCCCACCCTCCACAAACGGCGGACTCGAGGTGACGACGAGAATCCGCATGGCGCTACTCGTAGAGCGGCGTCATCCGCACGAAGACGCCAAGAAATCGGTTGTCGCGCCCACCAGTTTCGAAGAGCGGGATGAACCCGGTGGCGCTTTCAATCGACACCGCATAGACGAAGTTGGTGGGATTCTCTGGATACGGCTTGTACGGCAGGCCCTCGCCCATCGGCAGGATCACGGTGCGCCGGTCATTGGCCGGCACCTCCACCACCTGCACCACCGCTCCCGTGCTGATGGTGACTCGGTTGGGCTTGGGCCCGGTCTCGAGCATGATCTCCATGCGCGGCACGCGCAGCGCGCGCGCCTGGTCGCCGCCCGGCCCAGTCTGAATCGGCGCCGGCGCACGCAGCATCACGTCGGCCCGGCTCTCGCCGCGCACCCAGAAGGCGTCGCCCTCGCGGGTGTAGGCGTTGTCGTCCATGAAGTACCCGCTGAGCGGTGGGACGCCGCCGAGCGGCTGGCGCGATCGTGAAGGGCTGACGTTGACCGGCAGATCGTTGATGAGCGAGAGCTCCAGCGGCAAGTAGCGATAGAGACCGCTCTTCGTGTGCTCGCCCGGATGGAACGACGAGTAGAACGGGTTGCTCAACACCGGCATGACGAAGAGCGCGCTCACCGCCGCCGTGCCGACCGCCAGCCACGGCCGGGCCAGCGCCGGGAGCAGGAACAGGAACACCGGATAGACGCCAAGGAAATAGCGATTGCCGACCGGCCCGCCGCCGCCCGAGTAGGTGAACGGCATGTAGAGCATCAGGACCACGGCGGAGCCCACGCCGCCGGCCGCAACCAGCCAGCCCCACGCCGTCTGCTGTCGCCACGCCACCAGGAACAGCACCAGGGCCACGAATCCCGGAAAGTAATAGGCGGCAAAGCCGGTGTGGCGGCCGACGAAGAAGTAGGCCAGGTTGCGCGGGAAGACGCGGAGCAGCGCGTCGCGGCTGACCAGCACGTCGAAGAGCACGCCGTCGGTGCCGCGGCCGATGCCGGTCGAATCGAAGGTCCGATCGTCGGTCTGGAACGGGAAGCCCTTCGAGTCGCCGCCGCTGTAGAAGGTCTTGCGGTTGCCGCCTTGGAAGTTCGCCTCGCCGGTGATGGCCACGTTGCCGGCGATGAAGCCGAGCACGATCGCCGAGAAGACCACGCCAGCCAGCAGGCCGCGGCGCCACTGCCGGCGCCAGGCGAAGAGCGCCAGCACCGGAAACATCAGCAGCACATGCGTCGGCTTGGAGAAGGTCGCCAGCCCCAGCCATACGGCGGCCACCAAGTCACTGCGCGGGCCGAGCAACCACGGCGTGCGCGCCTCACCCGAGGGTCGCGTCGGGCTCGCCACTTCCTTGTAGAGCCAGAAGAAATAGCCGAGCATCACCAGCCCCGAATTG
>JANNEJ010000617.1:0-2226 GCA_031378585.1 Acidobacteriota bacterium
CGGCCAGACCGTAGCCGAGCACGACGAGGCCCTTGCGCCGTCCCAGCCAGTCGCTGAGCGTGCCAGAGAACACCTTCACGATGGACGACGTGGCCTCGGCCAGGCCTTCGAGCAGACCGAGGGTCGCCATGCTGACGCCGAACGTGGTGGCCATCAACACCGGCAGCAGGCTGTGCACGAGTTCCGACGACGCGTCCATGAGCAATGACACGACCCCGAGCACCCACACGCTGAGTGGTAGAGGCCGGCGCGGCGCGGCTGGAGACGGCATGGTCGGCGGCCGATCAGCCCGCGCCAACGACGATCCGCGTGCCCCACGGGTCGACGGTGGTCCACGCGGCGCCGTCCGGTTCGACGTGGTAGCCCGCGGCGACCACACTGTGCGCCGCGGCGGCGACCTCCTCGGCGCTCGGCAGGAGCAGCTCCCAGTCGAGCAGCCGAGCCTGTTCGTCGGTGGCCGCGGGTCCTGGTGCCCACGTGTTGGCGCCGAGATGATGGTGATAGCCACCGGCCGAAAAGAAGAGCGCGCCCGGGTAGCTCCACACGGTGACGTCGAAGCCGAGCGCGCGGTGGAAGAAGCGCCGGGCCTCGTCGAGGTCGCCCACGTGCAAGTGCAGGTGGCCCATGGTGGTGCCGGCCGGCGCCCCTGTCCACGTCGCGCCGCGTGCGGCGGCAGCGACCGCGGCGAGGTCGAGCGGCTCGGTGGCCATGACCAGTTCGCGGTGCTCGTGCCGCCACGTGTCGCGCGGACGATCGCAATAGACCTCGATGCCGAGGCCGTCTGGATCGGTCAGGTAGATCGCCTCGCTCACCAGATGATCGGCCGCTCCAGGTCGCACGCCGATCGCAGCCAGGTGCGTGACGAACCGCCCGAGGGCGGCGCGGTCGGGCAGGAGGATCGCGAAGTGATAGAGCCCGAACACCCCGCGACGAGGCACGGGTACCAGCCCTGGGCGCGCGTGAAGCCGCACGAGCGGCCGGTCGTTGCCGGGTGCGGCCAGCGATGCCGTATCGGCGTCGTGACCGGCAAGGCGCAGGCCGATCACCTGTGTGTAGTAGTCGAGCGAACGCTGAAGGTCGCGCACCTGCAGCCGCACGCCGCCCAGGTGCGCGCGGTCTGGCAAGCGATTCCCGGTGGGCGGAATGCCGTAGGAAAGAGGCTCAGGTGTCATCGTCTCATTCTCGACCCTAGCGATTTGCGAGAAGCTTGTCTACGTGCCGGCGCATCGGGTGTTGTCCCGTGCTAGGGTGGCGGTGCATCCGTGCGTCCATGAAGCTCACGAAACGGTTGACGTCAGACGACGTCGAAGACTACCGCGACCAGCGCTGGCGACGCGAAGGAGGCCGGCAAGTAGCGACGGCGAGCGAGGCCGAACGGTTCGTCGAGCAGGTGGGTTTCACCGCCTGCCTCACCGATTCGCGTCGTCCCGGACCGTCGCTCTACGTGGCGGTGTGTGGACGCCGCGATGCCGTGATGCCCCGCAACGTGCAGAAGGATCCCGAGGCGTCGTTGACCTGGGTGCTGAAGGACGAGCTCGTGAATCGCGGACGGGTGTACTACGCCAAGCTGGCGCGTGGCAAAGCACTCTTCCTGGCCCCGCGCATGATTCCCTGGTTTCACGCAGTGTGGGGCGTGCGCAAAGCCGACGAGAAGACGCGGCTCAGCCCCAACGCGCAGCGTCTGTTGCGCGTGCTGCGCCGGGAATGGGAGTCGAGCACGGCTGACCTGCGCGCCGACTCCGGCGTCACGGAACGCGCGGCCTTTACGCGCGCGCTCGACGAACTGCAGGCGGCGATGCTCGTCGTGCCGAGCGCCGTCTACTACGAACCGAAGTTCACCTACGTCTACACGCTCGGCGTCGGCCGCTTTCCCGACGCGCTCCGTAGCCGCGTGAGCCGCGCCGTCGCGTTGCGCGAGATCGCCCGGTGCTTTCTCGACGGCGCGGGCATGACCATTCCGGGCGAACTGGCGCGGGTGACCGGCCTTCCGCGCGCCGATGCCGGCCTCGGCAATCGCGCCCTGGTGGCCGAGGGCTACGCCACGACTCCCGAGCGAGGCGTCTACGTGCGGGCTGACCGCGCGACGGCCTGAACCGCCGCCGCCGGTGCGCTACTGGCGCGCGTCCAACCTTCGCACCGCCCAGCTCACCGGGCACGCGACCATCAGAACCGGAAGAGCTTGTTGAGCTTCACGACGACTCCCCGGTTCTGCAACCCGTACTGGCC
>JANNEJ010000623.1:0-2891 GCA_031378585.1 Acidobacteriota bacterium
GTCCGCCGTATTCTTTTGAACGGCTAACGCCTCGGCTTCAGCCGCGGCGGCCTCATGATGGCGCTGGCCGCCGTCGGCTGCAAGCCGTGGTTAGCCAGTTTGTTGACTCCCATGTTGCCCTTCCTTCGTCCACAAGCCTCGATACTGTCTGTTGAGGGCGTCTTCGAGGGCCATCATTTCGGCGTGCGACTTGCACTCGGTGGCCCAAAGCTCAACTTGCCGATTCGCACGAATGGTGGCTTGGGCGTGCTCCTTGAACGTCTTCTCTTGGTATCGCGGATGATCCGCTCGCGTACCCATCTTGTTCTTCAGCGAATTGAAAGTGCTGCGCATGCGAGTGCTCAGCGGCGTTTCGGTCTTGCCGGCTTTCATGAACTCTTGGTCAACCACCATTACGTACACAACGAACCCGTGCGCATCTCGGCTCATCTCGACGCGCAGAGTGTTGACCGGGTCTGGCGACACGGTGCCAGCCCGCCAGAATCCACGCGCTCGCAGCTCTTCATCGGTGATTTTCATGGGTGAGCGATTCCGATCGCCAATCTGGCTAACGGACCGGCGTTCAGCCGCGAGCCGCGCGAGATGGTCGCTTCGCCTTGCCCGACTGCTGGGCGCGGCTCGTCGGCTGCAACGCCTGGTTAGCCGGGCGTTGCCTCAATGCCTGCCAACGGCGGAGCGACCGAGCACTCTCGTTCGAACCGAGCCCTTGAAGGAGGGCCTCGACGGAGATGTCTTCGTCGATCGCCGGCCAGTGAATGCCGATGCCTGGACCGATCAGTTCCCAGCGGCGGCGCTCCAGGAGAGTCGCGGCTGCCAATCGCGGATACCAGCCCACCGGCACCGACACGACGCGCCCGTCACGCAACTCGACGACCAACGCGTCGGCCGTCACCTTGACGTGCACGGCGACCGGAACGTCAGCGGCCACTGCGGAAGTAGTCATGCCATGCCTCGATAAGCTCAGTCTCGTGTTGACGCACCAACGCTTCGACCTTTGATAGTTCGGACGGCGCAAACCCGAAGTTGTACTCCAGGCGCACCGAATTCAACCAGAACTTTGCGGCCTTCCGATCGCGGATCACGTGCACATGGACCGGTTCGCCCCGATCGCTCGAGAAGAACAGCAGCCGGTACGGGCCGCGCCGAAGGACGCTAGGACTCACGGTGCAATCTTGCCACCTTCCGAGCCGCGCTCGCTACTGTTCGCTCCGGCTAACGAATAGTCGGCAGGTCCGGATAGCACTGCACTGCCAGCCCGCCCGCAGTGTAACCCGGGAGCCGGTCACCAGCGTCAACCGGTAAGTCGCTCACTGCCGGGAACTTCCGATGGCATGCATGACAGGTGGGCTGGCGCTATCCAGATCCGCATATTTCGAATATTCAGCGGAGCTTGGTCGGCATATCCGGGACGGCGTCCATGCGGTTCAGCCCGTCGGCGATGTCGACACTAGCTGAGTCCTGGGGTAACAGAACGCCCGTTGTCACACCCTGGCCCCCACCCCAGGGTAGCCTTCTTGGCGCAGCAGTCGTCGGCCAAGCCGCTGCCCTCGGCGCCCTACAACCTCTCGATCGACCGGTGCGGTCCGGTGTTGGTCAGTCGCGAACATCCCCCGGGCTGGTGTCCCGACCGTCAACCCTACTTCGCCGGAATCTTGAGCAGCACGTACGTGATGTGCTTGCCGGCCGGCACCAGGAAGCTGTGCGGGACGCCCGACGGAATATGCACGATGTCGCCGGCGCCGAGCGGATGCCGGTCGCCGCCGTTCAGCGTGGTGCCGACCCACTCTCCCGGGTTCGTAGCGCGTTTGCCAGCGATGGTGCCGCCCATCTGGAGCACGCCTTCGCCACTTTGCACGTAGACGACGTCGATGATCTCATCGTGCTGTTCGGGGTTGCCATCGGCGTCGCGGTAGAGCAGGCGAAACCGGTGGTCGCCGTAGTCGGCCAGCGTCTCGCGCGACGAATGGTCAGGCGCCATGTGTTTCGGCAACTCGGCGTCGCGGGCCTTCAGCTCGGCCGCCGTCCAGTGCTTGAAGCCTGGCGGGTCCGCCGCCGCCATCCCCGCCATCCCCGCGGCCACGAAGGTCGCGCCAATCAGCGTCAACACCACACGTCTCATGTCGGCTCCCGTCGTTACTTGGGCGGCGCTACTGGCACCCAGCCCGGGAACACGTAGGCGTAGAGCATCGACACGATCCCCATCACGATCATCAGCAGCACGCTGTGCTTGATGGTGAAGCGGAACAGACGGCTCTCGTCGGCCGACGTCATGCCCGTGGCCGCCACGGCCACCGCAATGCTCTGCACTGAGATCATCTTGCCCATCACGCCGGCCGCCGAATTCACCGACGCGGTCAGGATCGGGTTGAGGCCAAGCGCATTGGCCGTGACCACTTGCAGGTTGCCGAAGAGCGCGTTGGCCGACGTGTCGCTGCCGGTCAGGAACACGCCCAGCCAGCCGACAACCGCGCTGAAGAAGGGGAAGAGCACGCCGGTGGTGGCCAGGGCCAGACCGAGCGTGCTGGTCATGCCGGAGTAGTTCATCAGGTAGGCCAGGCCCAGCATCGAGGCAATGGTGAGCATGGCGAACTTCAGCTGGTTGAAGGTGGCGACGTAGAGCCCCACGAACTTTCGGGGTGACACGCGCAGCACCAGGGCCGCGGCAATCGTGGCCAGGAAGCAGGCCGTGCCCGACGCGCTCAGCCAGTTGAAGGCAAAGATCGCGGCGTAGGGCGCCGGCGCGGGCGTGACCGGCGGAATGCGCGTGATGACGTTGTGCAGGCCGGGCACCATCAGGCCGTTCAGGCCCGTGGCCGCCTTGGGCAGGAACCCCGGCATCAGGTTGTGGGTGAAGGTATCGATCTGCGCCTTGATCGACGGCTCGCCCCAGG
>JANNEJ010000624.1:0-2646 GCA_031378585.1 Acidobacteriota bacterium
CGGCAGGATCTTCGGCGCAATGCCGCCGCCGACATAGACGCCCGATGTCGCCACGGCGCGGAGCGCGAGGTTGCCGGCTTCGGCGCCGTAGGCGTCCACGAAAAGCTCCATGACCGCCGCGCAGCGCGCGCAGGTGCCGGCCGCGGCCGCCTGCGACACCCGAGCCACGCCGTCGCGCTCGCCGAACCCGCCGGCTACGGCGCAGCGGTCGGCGCCGTGCACATGTGCGGCGATGTGCACCAGGCCGATGCCGGAGACGACGCGTTCGACGTCCACACGGCCGACCTCGCCCCGGATCGCCCGTACCAGCGCGAGTTCGTCGTCGGTGCGCGCCGCAAAGTCCGCGTGGCCCGCTTCCGAGGGCACCGGCCGCATGCGGCCGTCGACGCGGTGCAGGATCGCCTCGCCCAGGCCCGTGCCCGCGGCGATGAGCGCGGCGTTGCCGATGCGCGAGGGACGTCCGACCTGCAGCGTGTGCAGTTCTTCCTGGTGCAGCACCGGAACCGCATGCGCCATGGCTTCGAGGTCGTTCAGCAGCCGCACGTCGGCGACGCCGGTCGCGGCGGCGATCTCGGCGCCGCTCACGCGCCACGGCACGTTGGTCATGGTGGCGACGCCGTCGACAATCGGCCCAGCGACACCGAGCGACACCACGCTGACGCGCGGATCGACGGCGCCCACGGCGGCCTGCAGCAGCTCGGGCAGGCCGGCGAAGTCGAGCGTGCGCATCGTGTGCAGGTCGACCAGGTGCGGGCGCGGCCGTGCGCGCTCGAAGATCCCCACGAACGTCTTCGAACCGCCGACGTCGGCTGCGAGCATCATCGACGTATTCTACGCACTCCGCCGAAGATGCGTTGACAGCGCGCCGTCAATTCGCCATCTTGGACCTAGCGATGTCAGCTGAACCCAGCGATTCTCCCGCTCCACCGCTGGCGGCCGTGTCGTCGCCGGGGGCCCGCGACGTGCTGGGCATGTATCCTGCGCTCCGCGAAGACCACGTGCGGTACCTGCAGAAGTGGGGATTCATCACGCCCACTCCGCGCGGGAGCGGCGGCACGCAGTTCTCGTTCCAGGACCTGGGCCTGCTGCGGCAGATTCACGGCGAACTGCAGAAAGGCGTGGCGTTTCGCGCGGCGCTCCGCGATCTGCAGGCCTCGAAGGAAGGACAGCTCGCGTTTGACTTCCGGCTCGATGCCGAGCCGGCGCGCATCATCGCGCTGACCCGCAAGCAGCCGCCCGCGCCGATGGCCAAGTCGGCGGCCGCCGACGTGACGCTGGACGGCACACGCCCGCTCTCGGGCGGCGAACAGCACTTTCTCGAGGGCTCGCTGCTCGACGACGGCACGCCCGAACGGCAGCAGGACGCGGCCCGCGCCTACCGTCGCGCGCTGCACGACGAGCCCGACCTGGTGCCGGCCCTCATCAATCTGGCGAACATCCGCTACGCGTGCGACGAACTGCCCGAGGCGCAGGCCATGTACGAGCGGGCCATCCGGCTCGACGATAGCTTCTTTGAAGCCCACTTCAACCTGGGCAACATTCACCACGACCTGGGCCGTCACGTGGATGCGGTCGAGTACTACCGGCGCGCGCTCTCCTTCAACGGCCAGTATGCCGAGGGGCATTTCTATCTGGCGGTCACGCTCGAAAAGCTCGGGCGTTCGTCGGAAGCCCGGCAGCACTGGCGGGCGTACCAATTCCTGGCGCCCGACGGCGAGTGGGTCGATCTGGCGAAGGAATTCGGCGACGAGACGCCGCCGCGCTGAGCGCGGCCGCCACCGGGTAAGGGCTCCGGTGGCACCGACTCAGGAATTCCAGCGATACGGCGCTTCGGGCGCTGGCCGCGGCTTGGGCACGCGTTTCGCCTTGTAGTAGCTGCAGTCGCCGCACCACGAGTCGGGATTGAAGCTCGACGCGCCGGCCATCGGCAGCACGTCGCGATGTCCGCAACACGCCGGCACGTCGCCCTCGGCCGCGCGCTGCCACCGGCACGAGTTGAACTTCGTGTGCGACGGCGACAGTTCGACCGCCGGCACCGCGGGGGGCGGCGGCGTGTCGCTAGGCCATCGTGAGTCCAAGTGCGGCCTCCATCGCGCGCCATTCGCGCTTCTGTTCGGGCGCCACGAGTGTCAACGCCCGTCCGCTCGAGCCCGCCCGGCCGGTGCGTCCGACCCGGTGCACGTAGCTGTCCTTGGTGTCGGGAACCTCGAAGTTGACCACGACGGCGATGCCGTCGATATCGAGCCCGCGGGCAGCGATGTCGGTGGCCACGAGCACGGGATGCAGGCCCGACCTGAAGCCCTCGACCGCGCGTTGCCGGTCGGCCTGCGTCCGGTCGGCGTGGAGCGCCGCGGCGCGCACGCCCTTGGCCTGGAGGTTGCGCGCCACCTTGTCGGCGCCGATCTTGGTGCGTACGAACACGAGCACCGGTCCGTCGGCCTCCGCCCGGATGAACTTGGCGAGGCGGTCGACCTTGTCGCGCGTCTCGACTTCCTCCATTGCATGCGTGATGGTGCGGGCCGCGCCCTGGCGGCGTCCGATCTGCACGTAGTGCGGGTCGCGCTGCATCTCCTTGGCGAGCGTCACGATCTCATTCGGCATCGTTGCCGAAAGACCGCCAAACGCTGCTGTTCTCGGCCACGATGC
>JANNEJ010000643.1:0-1756 GCA_031378585.1 Acidobacteriota bacterium
GCGTTCCACCGACGCAGTGCTTGTGCCGCATGCATTCAGTGCGCGCGCCCGCAGATAGTAGGTGCCGGGTGGCACGCTTGGCACCGCCACACTGCCGGCTGGGGCCGCAAACGGCGTGGAGAGCGCGGTGGCTCCCGCCGTGTATCCGGCGTCGATCACCGTGGACGTCGTGCCGGCCGCCACGTTCCATGTCACGCCAACCGAGGTGCCGGTGACCACCGTCGTGAACGTCGAGGGCGGGTCGGGCGGCGTGCAGCCCACGTTCACGACCAGGTCGCTCGTCGGCGCACTCGTGCCCACCGCGTTTCGCGCGCGCACGCGGACGAAGTACTGGCCGGTCGGCACACCGCCGACGGCCAGGCTCGTACCCGTGGTCGGGGCCGAGCCGAGGCTGGCCGACCCTTGCGAGTTGCCCGCCTCCACCAGGTAGCTCGCGGCGCTGCCGCCCGACGACGGGGCGTTCCAGCTAAGGGTGACCGCGTTGCCCTGGACACTAGCCGCAAGCCCTGTTGGCGCGCCCGGCGCAAGCGCGCCGGCCAGCTCGATCTTGAAGATGCGTCCCGTGTTCGAGGCCGAGTAGCCGAAGTCCATGAAATACAGCTCGCCGGCCGTGTCGCGCGCGAAGCTGCCGATGCACCGGAAGGGCCCGCCCATCTCACTCGTGTGCTCGGTGTTGGTGCCGGCCGTGGCCTCGCCGTCGCTGGGGTTGATGTTGAGTTGCAGCGAGAAGACCTTTCCCTGCACGCAGGGGGCTTAGAAGTAGCGTCCGTGGTTGGCGGCGCCGTGCGCCGCGCCGCGATAGACGTAGCCGCCGGTGATCGCTTGTCCAACCGCATGCGTGTACTCGAACGCCGGCGCCTGGAGCGGAAGAAACGCCGGGCCCAGGGGCGAGACGTTCGTGTTCTCGAGGGTGCCTTCGAAAACGCGCCAGCCGTAGTTGCGTCCGCCCTGGCCCATCGGCTCGTAGTCGATTTCCTCGCGCTCGCCCTGGCCCACATCGGCCATGATGAGCGCACCGGTGTTGCCGGGGCCAACGTCGTCGAAGCTATAGCGCCACGGGTTTCGCAGGCCAAACGCCCAGATCTCGGGCAAGGCCGGCGTCATCGTGTTGAACACCGGGTTGGTGGCGGGAACGGTGTAGCCGTTGGCCGGGGAGCCCGACACGTCGATGCGCAGCATCTTGCCGAGCAGCGTCGTCGGCTTCTGGGCGTTGTTCAAAGGGTCGTCGCCCGAGCCGCCGTCGCCCATGCCGATGTAGAGGAAGCCGTCGGGGCCAAACGCGAGGTGCCCGCCGTTGTGGTTCGCGTAAGGCTGAGTGATGAAGCCCTGGCGACCGCCGCTGCCGTTGGGCCACTGCAGGTCGAAGCGAGACGCCGGGTTGAGCACCATCTGGTCGGCGGCGCTTCGGGTGAAACGCGCCACGACGGAGTGGCCGCTGCTGTTTGTGAAGTGCACGAACACGCGTCCCGTTCCGGCGGCATCTGGCGGGAAGGCCATCCCGAGCAGACCCTGCTCGCCGCCGGTTGAGACGATCGTGCTCAGGTCGAGAAAGGCCAAGGGCCGCTCCGCGCCGTTCAGAAACGCTCGGACGACGCCACGCTGATCCACCACGTAGACCGCGCCAGACACCACCGGGTCGATGACGATGCCGTTGGGTCGGTTGAAGCCAGAGGCCAGCAGAGTGGCGCGCAGTTCGGCGTGAACGGAGGCAGGAAGAACCGTGAGCAAGGCTGCCACGACAAGTGGCAGAGTCCGG
>JANNEJ010000665.1:0-4906 GCA_031378585.1 Acidobacteriota bacterium
GAGGCTGGTTATGTCTGGCTGGCCATCCGGCGGGCGCGGCTGATCGTTGGTGCTGACCGGCCGCGTGTACGGCGGATAGGCCGTCGGCGCCGCCGGCTCTGCGGCCCGACCGGCAGGCGGCGCAGCCGCGCCGGCCTGCGCGGCGGCCAGGGAGGGCAGCAGCCACATGACGGCGAAGGACGCGAAGAATCGAGTGCTCATGAACGATCCCTTCTCTTACGGCGGGCCCGCGGGCTTCTTGAAGAGCTTCTCATACACGTGCTCGGCGCATTCGTAGTCCAGGAGTTCCAGGTTCTTCTCCAGACGGCGATACAGGATCATGTTCAGCGTCCAGGGCCGCGTGAACACCTTGGCGTCCTCGAACGTGACCTCGTAGTTGATGTGGCTCGCGTCGGTCGGGGTGAAGCGTTCGACGACCTTGAGCGCGTCGCTATGAAAGTTGCCCGCCTGGTCGAACCACGTCTGGTCGCCAAGGCTCACCGTCTGCACAACCAGCGTATCGCCTTCCCAGCGGCCGCGCCCGTCGCCCATCCAGAAATCGAGATCCTCCAGATGCGGAGTCCCGTCCAGGAAGACGGTACGCGTAGCGTGAGCGAATTCGTAGGCAATGCCAAAATGGGTTGGCGTCTGGGTGATTTCGAAGGGGAACGGCAGGTACGTGGCCCGCGGCACGCCGGGCATGTAGCACTTCCTGATGGGATCGGCCATGAGCCGGTTCTGGAAGTTCTCGTTGCGCTTGGCCAGCGCCCAGGGCTGGTACGGAATCGCCCCGCCTTCGACAACGCTCAGCCCCGCCGGAACGCCCTCGCTGGCGGAGTGGGCCTCGAGATTCCAATGCGCGGTGCTCAGGGCCTGCCAGAGGCCGTTCAAATCGGGCTTGCGGTCCGGCGTGCGCGGGCCGTTGTACGCGGATGCGGCTTGAGCGGCCGGCGCACGTGGCGGGGCAGTGGCCCGCTGCGCCTGCGCGGCACCCGCCAACCAGGTGGCGAGCAGGAACGCGACGGTGGCGCCGCCAGTGAGCATGGTCAGCTTCTTCATCGGGATTGGCGAGATTCTACCTCAGGATGCTGGACGCTCGATCCCGACGCCCGCACCGTCAATCTCTTCCGCTCGACGCCCCTCATGGTCGGCGGGGTGCTCTATGCGTCCAATGCGTTTGGCCTGGCGGAGGCCTTCGACCCGTCGACCGGCGCGACGCTGTGGGTGCAGAAGCCAGGTCCCGCCGGCCTTGCAGGCTCGAGCAACCGGAGCGTGGCGTACTGGGGCACGGGCGCCGACGCGCGCATCATCACCTATCAGAATCGGTATCTCTTCGCACTCAATCAAGCCGCCGGTGCACCAATCCCCTCGTTCGGCGAGGCCGGCATGGTCGATCTGGCAACAGACCTCGGCCCCCGCGCGCGTGGCTACCGGTGGAATTCGCCGCCACTGGTGGTCGGTGACGTCATTGTCATGGGCTCGGCGATGGTCGATCAGGATTCTGCGAGCAAGAAGGACGGCGAGCCGGGGGATGTGCGCGCCTACGACGTGCGGACGGGACGGCTGCGCTGGACCTTCCACGTGATACCGCGCCGTGGCGATCCGGCCATCTCGACCTGGAAAGAAGGGTCATGGCAGTACACCGGCGCCGGCAACGTCTGGGCGCCGATGAGCGCCGACGACGAGCTCGGGTACGTGAACGGCCTGATCGACTTCACGCCGGAATTACGTGCCGAGGCGCTCGCCATCTTCACGCAGCATAGAACGGGGCCGGTGTTCACGCCGCCATCGGTGGATGCGGGCCCTGGGGGCACGCGCGGCACAATAGAAATGCCCGGGTCGGTCGGCGGAGCGGACTGGACGGGTGCCGCCTTCGATCCGGACACCGGCCTGCTCTACGTGCCGTCGATGACCAATCCGTTTGTTGCCAATCTCGTGCCTGGCCGAGCGGATGAAACGGACCTGGCGTTCCGCGCCTCATCGCGCGCGTTGCTGCAGGGGCCGCGCGGCCTGCCACTTGTGAAGCCGCCATACGGCCGCATCACGGCCCTCGATCTCAATCGCGGCGAGTTGACGTGGACCGTGGCTAACGGCGACGGCCCTCGGAATCATCCGCTGCTGAAGCCGCTCAGTCTTCCGCCACTGGGACAAGTCGTGCGCGCGGGTCCGCTCGTGACCAAGACGCTGCTCTTCGTTACCGAAGGCGATCAGATCAACGTGCGCACGCCGCCCAACGGTGGTGGCAAGACCGTGCGCGCCTTCGACAAGGCCACCGGCGAGGTCTTGTGGGCGGCCACGCTCGAGGCCGGCAGCACGGGCACGCCGATGACCTACATGCACAACGGCAAGCAGTTCCTGGTGTTTGCCATTGGCGCGACGGATCACGCCTCAGAGTGTGTGGCGTTCAGCTTGCCCTGAGCGCGGCGCAGGCTACCCGGGCTCAAAAGCCCAGCCTTCCGCTACCTGCCGAGCGGCACGCGTCGCCGCAGTTCGTCCGCGAAGTTCAAGAGCATGAGGATCGCGTGCTCTGGCTGTGAGGCCTGGGCAGACCCTTCGGGGACCACGGTGGCCCGCCACACCTCGCCGATCCCGCCGGCGCCAAGCTGCGCGGTGATCTCGTAGACGCCGAGGCGGGCGCCACGAGCTACTTCACCAGCCCCTTGACCTCGTCCATCCAGTCCTGAATGACGACGATGCTGTCGGAGGTGGACGCGTCGTCGGGCTTGAGCATCAGGAAGCGCTGGCCGTCCGGGCTGACGTCGTACCACGCATTGGTCGCGCCACCCGCAAACACTTCTTGGAAGAGGATGATCGGCGTTCCGATCCGAGGGGCGTTGCCCTTGGTGTCGATGGAGACGGCCATCATCCTGTCACCGTTTCGGTAGAACAGTTCGCGGCCATTCCTGGCCCAGACAGGCTCGGTCCCGCCACCGGAGGAAATCGGATACCTCGTGCCGCCGTCGGGGAACCGCTGCACGTAGACGTCGTATCGATCCGACTCCCCTGAGGCGTAGGCGAGCCAGTGGCCGTCGGGAGACATGACCGGCCCGCGGACCTGTGAGCCGGCTCCAAGGTAGCGGCTCAGCGTCCACGCGTCGCCTCTTCGGAGCATCCACACGCTCCCCTGGTCTGGTTCGGCGACCGCGTTCGCAATGAGCGCATCGCCGGTCGGCGAGAATCCGCCAAAGTGCAGGTGGTGGGCATCACTGGCCAGCACCTCCTCCGTCCCGCTACCGTCGCCGGACTTCCACCGGAATTGGCCGGTTTCGGATCGCCCCGTCGCGTACGACACGCGTCCACCATCCGGCGTCCACACAGGCGTCTCGGCTTCCTCCTTCTCGGACGTGAGCCTCGACAGGTTGCTGCGTGCGAAGTCGTAGATCCAGATGTTGCGTTCGCCACCGCTGGCTGCGTTGTTGATGCCCACAGCCACCTGTTGTCCGTCCGGCGAAAGACGAGGGGCCTCGTAGGGCTGGTGGGGGAGTGGCAGCGGTTGAGGGTTGCCGGTCCGGTCCACCCAGGTCAGTGCGCGATTACGCCGCGCCGACCCGTCTGGTACGTAGGCGACCGTCCCGCTCCGCGAGACCGCGAGCTTCACTTCACCAGTCGCGACACTTTCGGTCAAACCGTCGAGTAGTTGCGCCGGTGCGCCCGTCACCTGAAGCGTCCCCAGGTCGAAGGGCACGGCCAGCATGACGCCGTTGCGGACGAACGTGAGGTGACCGCTCGGCAGGTAGTGCGGGGCCACGCCTCCCTCGAGCAACACGCGCCACTCGAGTGTGTCGAGGCGCAGCACGCCGATGGCCGCGCCACCAAAGTCCACACCGGGGCGCTGAATGACGAACACGACCGCCTTGCCGCCCGGGAGCACCTCCGGCCACCGATGTGCCGACTCGGTCTTGCCGTCCGGCGTCGTCAGCATCGTCGGAGTGCCGCCGGCCGAGGACACGCGCTGCAGGCCCGCAACACCACGCGAGGCGAAGACGATCGAGTCGTCGGGCAGCCATGTCCCGCCAATCACGCCAGTCGCGTCGCAGAGGTCCAGGGTGGCGCCGCCAGCCACGGGCACTTTCTTGAGCGTGCCGTTGGCGCCGAATGCGACCCACGCGCCGTCCGGCGAGAAGAAGGGCGGATTCTCCCCTGGATATCTGGCTCCGCGAATCGGAACGGGATCGAGCTGATGGCGCGACTTCGTATAGAGCTGGAAGTCGCCATTCACGCCCAGGCGCGCGAAGTACGCCAGTTGACTCCCATCTGCCGACAGGGCCAGCGATTGGCCTCCGCCCGTGCCGGCCGGGTTCAGCAGGACCAACCCGGGCGGCAGCGTGATCCGAAAACGCGTGGCTGAGCGCACCGGCGCGGCAGGTGACGAACGAAGAGCCATCCAGCCCGCAATGGCGACGGCCACGGCGGCGACGGCAAGGTTTTGCGACGACGAGCGTCGTGCCGCGGCGGCTCGGTGTCTGCGGCAGACGTGGTGAGTCTGGCGCCGTAGCCCCTTCGTCGCTCAGCAGAAACTGCGCGACCGCGATGTCGGCGATTCGCTTGACCCGGTCCTTCTCGAGACAGCGCCGGAGCAACGTGCGAATGGGCGCGGGTGTGTCGGCAGGCAGCGCGCTCCAGTCGGGCTCTGCCTTGAGGACTGCTGCCATCGTGTCCGAGACGGTCGCGCCTTCGAACAGACGCATGCCCGTGAGCATTTCATAGAGCACTGCGCCAAACGCCCAGATGTCGGCGCGCTTATCGACGGTCGTCCCCCGCGCCTGCTCCGGCGCCATGTACGCGGCGGTGCCAAGGATGACGCCCACGCCGGTCATCTGCGCGGGGGAGGTGAGGGTTGGAGAGTTCATGAGGTCGTCCAGGCCCGCCTTGCCAGGCCGGCCTGCCCAGCCCGCCTGCTCGACTGCCTTCGCCAAGCCAAAATCGA
>JANNEJ010000728.1:0-4912 GCA_031378585.1 Acidobacteriota bacterium
GCTCTTGATGTAGGTCATGGGCGACGTGTCGGCGTAGATCTTCGGGTCGTCCCAGGGCGTGGCCTTCAGGTACTGCCGCGTGAACGGATGGATGTCGGTATTGACGTAGTAGGTGACCCAGTTCGAGATGCCGGCGCCCACCGACAGCGCCTTGAAGCGGTCGGCATGTTTGGTCGTGAGGAACGCCGAGATGTAGCCGCCCTGGCTCCACCCCATCGAACCGACACGGTCCTTGTCGACCAGTCCCTGCGCCACGAGCGCGTCGATCCCCGACAGCACGTCCCACGCGTCGCCGATGCCGAGGTTGCGCACGTTGAGCGAACGGAACGCCTCCCCGTACCCGGCGCTACCGCGGTAGTTGGGCTCGAGCACGAGCGCGCCCTTGGCCAGCCACCCGTCGATGGGGTAGAAGCTGGCACTGCCATACGGCTGCGGGCGCGACACGCCGGTGGGTCCGCCGTGAATCACGACCAGCAGCGGATACCTGCGCCCAGCCTGGAAATCCGCGGGCTTGTGCAGCACGCCTTCGATTTCGGCGCCGTCCTGGCTCTTCCAGCGCACCACTTCGCGCGCGTGCGTGGGCCATGCTGCCACCTGCGCGCCAAGGTCGCTCAGCTTGGTGGGCGCAAGCGTGGTGGCCACGGGCGCGGCATACACGTCCGGGAAGTCGCGCGGTCCACTGGCCACAAACGCCGTGTGCGCGCCGCTGGGCGTGACGGCAAACGACTGGCCGATCCAGTCTTCGCGCACGCGGTGCATCGCCACCTGCCGGCTCGAAGGCTCGAGGCGGAAGAGATACGACCAGGTGCGCTGCGAGGCCGAGAAGAAGATGCCGGCAGAGGTCCAGGCGAGCAGCGAGGGATTCTCGTCGAAGCGGGTCGTGAGCGCCTCGGGCGTGCCGCCGCTCGCGGGTACCACAGCCACGGCGCTGTTCTCGAAGAAGTAGTACGTCTTGGCCATGGCCGACTCGAACGCGATCTGGCGTCCATCGGGCGACCATTTCGGGTTGGTGTCGGGGCCAGCGTGCGTCACGAGCGGCGTGACCTGTCCTGACACCGCATCCACAATCGAGATGTCGGCCGTGCCGCTCATGCCGGCGTCGCTGTTGACGCGATGGTCGAAGGCGAGGCGCGCGCCGTCGGGCGCCCAGTTGAAGCTGCCGACGACGAACGCGCCGGCCGTGAGGGCGCGCGCCGTCTTCGTGCGCACATCAATCACGTGAAGCTGCGCCATCCGGGCGTCGTGGTCCTCGTGCGTGTACTCGCCGTATTTCTCGGAGCGTTCCTTCATGGCGGCCGACTCGGGGTCGGCCATCGTGTAGGCGATGCGCCCGCCGTCGGGTGCCCATGCAAACGCGGTGACGCCTTCGGTGCCGCTCGTGAGCGCCTCCGCTTCGCCGCCCTCAAGCGACAGGCGATACAACTGGCGGGTGTCGGTGCGATCGGAGACAAACGCCAGCCACGTGCCGTCGGGCGAGAACGCCGGCTGCGTGCTCGACTTCTTCGCGTTCGTGACCTGCCGTGCGCTGCCGGCCACGCGGGTGTCGGCCAGCCACAGCTCCGTCTCGTAGGTGTTGTCGGTCCAGTTCGTTTCGCGCACGCCGTAGGCCACCCAGCGGCCGTCGGTCGAGATGGCCGGCGTGCCACTTGTGCGCTTCAGAGCGATGAGTTCGTCGATGGACTGCGCGGCCACCGCCGACGCGGAGCTGGCCAGAAGCAAAGCCAGGCAGAGTGCACGCATGAGTCACCTCGCGAAAGAGCGATCCGCCGCCGACGCTGGCTATCCTAGCGCCGCGGCCGCGTTTACGGGGCCGCGACCTTCAGTTTGGGGAAATAGTGGCGGTAGCGTCGCGCGTCGCGCGTCAACAGCGTATACCCGGCCACAGCGGCGTGGGCGCCGATGTAGAAGTCGGGAAGGGGAGCCGGTCGCGAGCCACCAAGCCGCCGGTACTGCACAAACGCCCGCCCGGCCAGGAACGCGGCCTCCCAGGGCAACGCCTCGCGACGGACGAACGACAGCGGGAGTGCCGCCTCCACATCGTCGAGCGAGTCGAACCCAGCCGACACCTCCGCGAAGATGATGGGATTGATGACCAGGGCGCCGCGGTTCGCGGCGCGCGTCACCATCGCGTCCGACCAGTCGCGCCACTCCGAGTCCTCATCGAACAGGTCGATCAGGACATTCGAGTCAACGAGGGTCGAACTCATCTGGCGCGTCCCGGAGCAGCGTCAACAGTTCCTTGCTGCTCATCCGCATCTTGGCACCGTGGGTCTTGAGGTGCTCCACGATGCGCGCGCCCCGACCTGTCTTCCCAGACGTCGGCCGTAGCACTGCGTGTCCGCGCTCGATCGCAAATTCCACGTCGGAGTGGGGAAGCAGTCCGAGCTGCTCCCGGATTTCCTGGGGAATTGTGACTTGACCTTTGCTCGTGATGCGCATGGTAAGAGTAATACCAGTAAGAATCCTACCATTGCGTCCGGCCCGATTCAAGCCGAGCGCCGTTGATGCTTTGCTACAGTAAGGCCGCTCGACGATGCACCGTGGACCGACTGCCTACACCAGATAGCTCTGGCACTGCGCCGACAGCCGTGACGCCTTGGCCGGCGCGCACCTCCACGGCGCTGGCCCTGGCCGCATGCGCGCTCGTGGTCGGGATCGTGGCGATCGTCTACCGCCCTGCCGCAGTCAGCAACTTCTTCAACGACGACTTCCACTGGCTCTTCGAGGCCCGTCGGCTGGAATGGTCGAACCTGGTGCGGCTCGATCGCTACAACCACTTCTACCGGCCGGTCATCGAGATCTACTTCCATCTGGGCCAGCGCGTGTTCGGCTGCGACCCGATGCCGTTTCATCTGCTCAGCCTGGGCATCCATCTGGTGAACACCCTGCTGTTGTTTCTGTTCACCCGCGCACTCACGGCCAGCCCGTGGACCGCCTTCGTGACGGTGCTGCTGTTCTGCGTGCAACCCGGCTACGTCGAGGCCGTCGTGTGGGTGGGAGCCATCACCGATCTTCTGCCCGCCACCTGGTTCCTGCTCGTGCAGTGGCTGTACCTGCGCTACCTGCAGCGACAGTGGTGGGGCGACTACGCGGCAGCATTCGCGGTGTTCCTGGTGTGCCTGGGCACGCACGAGAGCGCCGTCACCATCCTGCCCATGATGGTCGTGGTCGACGCGCTGCTCGACTGGCCGCGGCCGCGTCACCCGTGGCTCTGGATACGCGTCCGGGTGGTTCGCTACCTGCCCTTTGCGGCGGCGCTGGCAGCATTCCTGGTCGTGGCCTACGTGGTCAACAGCCGCAGCTATCTCGTGCGCGAGGGCTACTACGCGTTTGGCTGGCACGCGATCGGCAACCTCTTTGACTACGTCGCCGGGATGTACGTGGGACGGCGTCGCCTGCTCTGGCACATCGGCGTGGCCCTGACGTCGGTCGCCATCTTGTCGTGGGGCTCGCCGCGCATGCGCTTCGCGCTGGTCTGGATCGTGGTGACGCTGACGCCGGTGCTGTTTTTCACCTGGGGCACGGCATCGCGCTATCTGTACGTGCCGGCTGCCGGCTTTGCCCTGCTGCTGGCCGAGCTCGTGATGGGTGGAGCCACGCGGCTGCAGCGCGCCGCATGGCCCGCACGAGCCGTGCAAGGGTTGACGGGGCTCGTCGTCACCGTGCTGGTATTGCGCTTTGCGGTGTTTGCGGAGCAGGGGGTACGCAACTTCCGGAACCAGACACGGCCGTACGACCGATTCGTGTCGGCGGTGCGCCAGGCAGTCCCCGCCTCGTCAGGCGAGCTTCACCTGACGCCCGAAGACGTCGAGGGCATCGACGCGCTGTACCGCGACGCGGCCGCAGAAACGGCTTTGTGCCGGCCGGGTGTGCGCGTCCTCGTGCCGTGAGGTCCGCCCAGGCTGCTGGCAGGCCCGCAAGTGGGTAGAATGGCGTCCATGCCCACCCCGCCCGTTTCTCGCCGACAGTTCCTTCACACGTCGTCAGTCGCCGCTACGGCCTTAGCCGCCACCGCCTGCGGCACGCCGCCCGCGGCACCCGTGCCCGCGCCTGCGGCGAGCGCGCCGCCATCGGTGCCTGCCTCGATTGCCGCGCTCACACCGTTTCCTGGCACCGCGACGCCGATTGCCGAAGCCGAGCGAATGGCGCGCATCGACAAAGCCCGAAAGCTCATGGCCGAGCAGGGCATTGCCGCGCTGGTGCTCGAACACGGCACGAGCATGCAGTACTTCGCCGGCGTGCGCTGGGGGCTCAGCGAGCGTCCGTTCCTGCTGGTCATCCCGCAGAAGGGCGACCTCGCGTATGTGGCGCCGGCGTTTGAAGAGCAGCGGGCGCGCGAGATCACGACCTTCAGCAACGACGTGCGGGTGTGGCAGGAAGACGAAGACTGGGGCGCGCTCGTGGCGGGCATCCTGAAGGACCGGGGCGTGGCCGGAGGCAAGGTGGGTCTTGAAGAACGCGTGCGGTTCTTCATTGCCGAGGGCATTCGCGCCGCCTCGCCGGCGGGCGTACAGTTGACGCTGGCCACCCCGGTGACAGCGGGCTGCCGCATGTTCAAGTCGGCCACCGAGCTTGCGCTGATGCAGCGCGCCAACGACATCACCATCGAAGCCTTCCGCGCGGCGTTTGCGACGATGAAGGAAGGGATGACGCACGTCGAGCTGGGCGAGAACATCAGCGCGGCCTTCGAAGCGCTGGGGGCGCCCGGCGGTTCGGCCGGCGTGCAATTCGGCCAGTACACTGCCTTCCCGCACGGCAGCATTCAGCCGCAGCAACTGAAGGACGGTGACGTGGTGCTCGTGGACGGCGGCTGCAGCATGGCGGGCTATCAGTCGGACATCACGCGCACGACGGTCTACGGCAAAGCGTCGCAACGTCAGCTCGACGTGTGGAACCTCGAGAAGAAGGCGCA
>JANNEJ010000081.1:0-4982 GCA_031378585.1 Acidobacteriota bacterium
CCGGCGTCTTCGACGGCGCCGGCCGAGGCGAGCAGTCGCGACAACGCGATTTGCGCCTCGACCCGGTCTGGCGGCGCCGCCAGTTCCTGCAGCACGGCCATGGTCTGGGGCTGCAGGCTCGCGGCCGCGCCCGACCGGATGAGCCCGTCGAAGGCGCGGGCGTCGGTCGGGTCGGTTCGCACCGCGGTCTCGAAGTCCGCCCAGGCCGGCCGGGCCGCGCTCGCGTCGAGGAGCATCCATCCGCGGTCGCGCCACGCGGCCGCCGACGCGGCGGCCCTGGCCGTGGTGACGGCCGCGACCGGCTGCTCGGCGGCCAGGGCTCGGAGGGCCGCGGTGTTGTCGACCCCGCCGCGCGAGAAGACCGCCCGCGGGCCGCTGAACTCCACCCCCGCATAGTCGTCGGTCTGGAGCCTGGCCCCGCCGGCAAAGCGGGTGAGCGCGGGTCCTTCCGCGACGAGCAGCGACACGATGGCAAAGGGGTCGCGGGCGCCGACCCCGGCCAGGTCGGCCGTGGCCTCGGGCCGTGCGGCCCACCGCTCGGGCAGAGCCGCGACTTGAGGCGCCAGGGGTCCGTTCGACCCGATGAGCAGCAGGTCGCCGTCGCCGACGAGCCACAGAGTGGCCTCGGGAAAGACCGAGGCGAACGTGCCTACGATGGAGCGCAGGTCTTCGCCACTGATGTCGTAGGTGTGGGCCCACTGGCACAGCACACCGCCGGGCGCAAGCCGGCTGCGAGCCGACTGGAAGAACTCGCGCGTAAAAAGGGACGCAATGCCGGCCATCCACGGATTCGAGGGTTCCGACACGATGACGTCGTAACTGGCCTGGCCGAGCATCATGTGCGTGCGGCCGTCGCCGACAATGAGCCGCGTGCGCGGGTCCCTGAGCGCAGCCGAGTTCTCGGGCTCGAAGAACCGCGAGGCCGCCACGACCTCTGGCGAAATCTCGAGCACGTCGATGCGCTCGACCGGATGGCGCAGGGCCGCACCGAGCGTGACCCCGCTGCCGAGGCCGAGAATGGCGGCCGTGCGGGGCGCCGGATGGAGCAGCATCGGCACGTGGGCCAGCAGGCGCTGGGTCAGCATGTCGCCGGCGTTCGAGGCATCGACCTTGCCGTCGATGGCCAGTGACGTGGTGCCGGCGGCCTCACGCACCGATACCGTGGCGACGGCGCCTTCACGGTAGTAGAGAAGCCGCCCGGCCGCGAGAGAGACCTGCAGGCCCTCGGCCGACATCGACGATGCGTACTTGTAGGCGCCGCTCGAGATCAGCGCCTGGTTCCACTGCGGCAAGAGCGCGGTGGCGGTCGCCGCGAGGCCGCACGCCCCGAGTGTCCACACTCGCGCCCTGCCCTGGACGCTGGCCGCGACCACAAGCGCCACGGCGGCCGCCGTGGCCGCGAGGCCAAGCGCGCGGAGGCTGCCGTGCAGCCCCAGCGCCGGAATCAGCAGGAAGCCGGCTGCCAGTGAGCCGGCGATGGCGCCGATGGTGTTCACGGCGTAGATGAGACCCAGGTCGGCGCCGAGCGACTCGTCGCGACCGATGCCGGTCCTGATGGCCAGCGGAAACGCACAGCCGAGCGCGATGGCAAGCGGCAGCAGCCACCCGCCAACGAGCAGCACCTGCCGCCAGAGCACCGACTCGAACGTGGCCTGCGGCGCGCTCACGGCCGCGGTCATGGAGGTCAGGCCCCCATCGATGGTCCAGACCGAGACGCTGACCGCGATGACCGCCGCTGCCAGCACCGCCGCCAACCCGGCGGCGGGCTGCGCCATGCGGTCGGCCAGACGTCGCCCGGCCACGGCGCCAAGCGCCAATCCGGCGATGAAGATCGCCACGACGAGGCTGAACGCGTAGGTGGTGGGGCCAAGAATCTGCGCCAGGAGCCGCGACCACACGATCTGGAGCGCGAGCGACAGGAATCCAGACACGCCGAGTGCAAGCGCCGCGAGCATCGGCCGTGGCGTCAGATGGAACGCCGGCAGGGTCGAGGCGGCGCCCTTGCCTTTCTTGCCTGCGCGAACGGCTGGCTGCGCTGCGGCGGGTGCGCCCTGAGCCGCCCCCGCCGCGGCCGCAGCGCGGCCAGCCAGGCTCCAGGCGGCGCCCGCCACCACGACGTTCATGGCCACGCCCACCCACGTCGTGGCGCGAAGGCCCAGCGTGGGCAGCAGCAGGAATCCGGTGGCGAGGGCGCCCACGGCCGCGCCGACGGTATTGGCCGCGTAGAGCGCGCCGCCATCGTGAGTGGCGGCACTGGCGGTGGGCACGTACCACCGGGCCACGTACGGAAACGTCGCGCCCATTGCCACCGCCGGCAGCGCCACGAAGACCACGCTCGTGCCCAGCCGCAGCAGCGCAAAGCCCACGCCGCCTCGCCCGTCGGCGTAGGCGCCAGAGAGCAGCGGCTCACTCAGACGCAGGCCGAAGGGCATGGCGAGCGCGAACGCGGCAATCGCAAGCTCGAGCCCCGCGTAGATGCGCATCGCGTGGTGACGGGGCGTGTGGTCGCTCTTGGGGCCGGCCACACCGGCGCCCACGGCGAGCCCCCCCATGAAGGCAGCCAGCACCGTGCTGGCGGCGGCCACGCCGTGTCCGAGATACAGCGTCAGCAGCCGGGTCCAGGCCACTTCGTACACGAGCGCGGCCGCGCCCGAGAGCGCGTACACGGCAAGGAACCAACGCGGGGGAGCCATCCCGTGGAGTGTAGCAGTCTGCCGCGCTCCGCCGCGTCAGCGACGCGGGCGGTAGAGCACGGCGTCGTCGGCTGACGCGACTTCGTCGAGCGCCAAGGCGCGCACCGCGAACTCGCGCAGCACAGCGGGGGTGCGCGAGGGGTGCAGCACCACCCATCCCAGGTTTGCGCGCTCGATGAAGGCCGGCCCGTCCAGGAGCAGCGCGGCTTCGTGATCAGGCGACAGCGGATGTCCCTCGCTGAGTGCGAGCAGCCCCGCCAGCATGGGCGACTGGCGGATTTCCTTGAACCGGCGCGACGAGACCCGCGACAAATAGCCGCCCATCAGCCGCTTGCCGTGGAACGTCTGGCTGAACTGATAGCGCGCGCTGAAGTTACCCTCGGACGTCACGCCGTCCCGCACGCCAAACGGCAGCTCGAGGATGCGGACCGGCCGGGGATCTGCACGCACGATGTCATACACCGGCGACACGCCAGCCGAGTAGAGCGGCCGCGGCCCGGACCAGAGCTCAAGGGCGAGCAGCACGCCCGTTACCGTAAGCACGGCGCGTCGCCGACCTGGAAAGCCCTGCCCGAGTTGGACCAGGGCCATCGCAAAGAGCACGCTGAGCCCAAGAGCGGCCACCACGGCAAAGCGGGTGGGCATGCGCGCCATGCCGAACACCGGGGCGTACCGCAGCACCGCCCACGGACCGGGGATGAACGTGTTGAGGCCCGCGACGTGCACGAAAGGGCCGAGCGCGAGCGCGGCGAAGGCGAGCGTGAGGGTCACCCAGCCTGGCGCCCGCAGCCGCGCCTTCCATACAGCCGCGGCGACGACGGCCAGCACGACCAGGCTCACGCCGGCCGAGTACTCGACAAACACGGTGGGCGCCGCCAGCTGCGGCTGGCCAAAGAGCCACACCATGAGCGGGTGCGACGGGTTCGGCGTGACGAATGCCAGCAGGTCCACGCCGCTCGGACTGCTGCGCCAGTAGATGGGCGGCGAGACCCACGTTCCGTCGAACACCCGCAGCGAGGCACCGTAGAGCACGGGCGACAACGCGACGGCGCCCACGAACCCGCCGGCCACGACGGCCCGCAGCGACCGCGGCGAGGGCAGGCCGAGCGTCGCCACGGCCGGGCGCAGATAGACGAGCCCGCGCGCAGTGACGAGCACGCTCAGAAGCAGCATCGGTGTGTAGAGTGCCCGCACGCTGATCGGGACGCCGAGCAGCGTGAGCCGCCCGCCCCGTCCGAAGGCCAGACCGATCGTCAGTCCAGCCACCAGCACAATCACCAGGTCGAGCATCCACGTGCCGACGCCGTGCTTCCACGACGGTCGCCAGTTGAGGCGGATAACCCGCGACGTCGCATAGATGGCGGCGATCAGCACGCAATACACCGCGTAGTACGGATCGCAGAATGCCGCCCAGGCCACCACGATGCCCGCGAGCATGGCATCGCGCATGCTCTCGGACCGGTCGATGCGATGCAGGCACCACAAGAACGCCGCCAGTGGCGCCGCGGCCACGAGACTGAAGTGCCCCGTCGAGCGCGCCACCAGCACGGGCGCCCATGCGAAGGCGGCGCCGGCCAGCCAGGCTTCGACGGTGGCGCCCCCGGTGACGCGCCGGGCGAGCACGAAGGTCGTCCAGGCCGTGAGCACGACCATCGTCAGGTAGACCACATTGAACGTCGCGACCGTGCCCAATACGCCCGCGAGCGGCAGCGCCAAAATATTCAAGAAGATCGTGTAGTTGTGTTGGGTGAGATCGACGGGACGCGGCGACGGGGAAAAGATGTGGTCGGTCGTGAGGGGATTGCGATGCTCGGCGACCACGCCCTGTTGGAACACCCACTGGTTCCACACGTACACACCGGTATCCCCGCCGGGGTCACCGGTCAGGTGCGTGGTGATGTTGGGAAGCAGGGGCCACGAGAAGGCCACGGCGACGCAGACATAACCCAGAACGGCGGCGAGGTGGGCGTGCCACGCGCGTCGTGTCATTGGAAAGAGGCGGCGCCACACTAGCACAGGCACGGAAACATTCGCAGACAATACTTCAATAGTTTGTAGAGAATTCAGGGAATTGGGTCAAATCGATGCGTATACGGAGGATGCGACCCTGGGCTCGTACATGAAACAAGGGCGGTTCGCCGCCTGGCGAACCGCCCCCGTCAGTGTGACGGTTGGGAGCCCCAGCCCCCAGCCCCCAGCCCCGCGCGACGGCGCGGAGCGTGCGTCGCGCTAGAAAGCCCAGCGGAAGCCGACGCGGAAGATGCGCGGGCCGTCGTTGGGGAGGGTCGG
>JANNEJ010000029.1:0-5420 GCA_031378585.1 Acidobacteriota bacterium
CCGGTCGCCGCCCTCTTTGAGGGCGGGCTGGGTTCGACTCCCAGGCGCTTCCGCCAGTCGCGCTGCGCGCGACTGGCGTGGAAGCGACTGGTCGTCAGGCGGGGCGGCGTCGGCCTGCGGTCTCGCCTGGCCCGGCACGACTCCCAGGCGCTTCGCTCGCGCAGAGCGAGCTGGTCGTCCAGCCGATCACGGGTATTCCGCTCCGCGGCCGGGAGCTTTCGCGTGCCGATCACGTCCGCTTCCGCGGAACACCCGCGCTCAGCTGGACTCCCCGAAGCGCTCGGCAGCCGGGAGCCTCGGCACTCTGCCGCTCAGACATCCATCGCGGCGAGCACGGCGTCGAGGTCGCTCAGGTCTTCGAACACCGCGTCTGGATGGCATTCGCGTAGTTCGCCGGTCGTGTGTCCACCGGTCGCCACGGCAATCACCCGCGCGCCGGCCGCGCGTGCGCACGACACGTCAAACGGTGTGTCTCCGACCACGATGGCGTGTCTCGGGTCGTGCAAGGCCACCCCGCGAGCGGGCGCCTCGGCCACCGCCGCCAGCGCAATCCGGTCGCGTTCCGCGTGGTCGTCGCCAAACGCGCCCCAGCCAAAGCGGCGCCACAGGTCGAAGTACTCGAGCTTGATGCGCGCGCCGGCCTCGTAGTTACCTGTGAGCAGCGCGCAGTGCACGTGCGCGTGATCGTCAAGCGCGTCGAGCAGCCGCGTGATGCCCGGCAGCACGGCCTGGATGCCGTGCGCGGGTTCGTGAATCGCTTCGGCCAGACGCATCAGGTACCGCTCGCGGACACGCGCCAGTGCGTCGGCCGTCACCGGCACGCCGCTGCGCTCGAGGCCTTGCTCCACCAGGTACCGGTCGGTGCGGCCGGAGAGGGACACGCCGGCAAAGGCGTCGGCGACGCCGAACAGCTCGTGGAACGCCCGGCTGATTGCACGCTTGCCCGCGCCGCCGGTGAGCACGAGTGTGCCATCGATGTCAAAAAGCAGCAGACGCGTGGTCACGCCACGGACTCGTGATGGATGTCGGCCGCGACCGGGCCCCGCGTCGTGCGTTCCTGCGAGAAGCCTACGCGCTCGCCGACCCAGAGGCTCGCGATACCGCCGGCGCGGACGCCGCTCTCGACGAAGAACCACTCGCCTCGCTGGTCGTCGCGGATGAATCCGAAGCCATGCGCCGGCTCGAGCCGCACGACTTCACCGTGGATGATCATGCGCCCATTATCCTGAGTCCCAAGCGCGCGAACAATCCGGGCCGCGCCAGCACGCCGGTCTTCAGATCGAGCGTCAGGGCCGTGCCGCCCAGGGCGCGCACGAAGTCGCGGTCGGCGCTGATCGCGAGCAGTCCGGCGCCGCGCCCGGTGACGATGCGCGCCAGATCGCGCGCAAACCCCTCCACGGCGGGCCGGGGCAACGAAGCCGTGGGGTGCTCCGCCACCACCAATCTGGGGTCGAGCGCCAGCGCCCGGGCGAGCCGCACGCGTTGCAGCACGACGGCATCGGCGCCTCGCACCGGCTCGGCCAACACGTGGCGCGGTATCCCCACTTCGTTGGCCAGCGCCTCGACCCTGGCCAGCACGTCCGCGGCAATGGGGTCGATGGCGAGCGTCAGCGGCAGCGCGAGATTCTGCGCGATGGAACACTGATCGAGCAGCACCGCGCGCTCGGTGAGCAGGCCGAAGCCATCGAGCATCGCCAGCCACGCGTCGTAGTCGTCGATTGTCTCGGTGGACTGGCCGAAGAGCCGCACGCTGCCATGGTCGGGGCGCATGGCGGCGGTCATCAGGTTCACGAGCACTTCGGCCGCGAGGGCGTCAGGGCCCGACACCGACACGATCGCGCCGCGCGTCACACGGAGGTCGACGATGCGCAGCGGACGCAGGGCCTGATAGTCCTTCACCACGCCCGCCAGCTCAACCAGCACCTCCGGCTCGGTCATGCGAGCCTCTGCGGCACTCGCGCCGCCAGCGCCTGGAAGTCGGACAGGGACAGCGGCGAACCGCCAATGGCGCGACGGCGTGATCGATAGCTCATCGGGTCGTCGCCGTGGAAATCGGAACCGCCGGACACGGCCAGACCAAGCTGCCGGGCTCGCTCGAGATAGAGCGTTCGTTCGGCGTCACTGTGGTCGGAGTGGTAGACCTCGAGTGCGTCGAGCCCGGCGCGTGCCCAGCGCTGGATACAGTCGTCGCGCCGAGTCACGCCGGGATGGGCCAGCGACGCAACGCCGCCGGCCTCGTGAATGACCGTGAACACGTCGTCCGGAGGCACGCCCGTGCGGGCCACGTACGCGGGACGCCCGTCGCCAAGCAGGCGGTCGAACGCGTCCTGTACGGACGACGCGTGTCCTGCCGCCACGAGTGCCTGCGCCACACCCGGACGTCCCACGGCCGCACCGGCGCGGGCGGCCACGTGCGTGAGCAGTGGCTCGAGGTCCACCGCAGCGCCTACTGCGGCCAGGGCGTCGCCGATCGCCCGCACGCGCTCCACACGCCTCTGGCGCTGCTCCGACAAGAACGCCAGCAGCGGCGCGTGCGTGGTGTCGATCCAGTAGCCAAGCACGTGGACGTCGCGCGATTCCCAGACCGCCGTCACTTCGAGGCCTGGCACCAGCGTGAGCGGACGGTCGACGATGAGTGTTTGCACCTCGTCAATGGCCGCCACGGTGTCGTGGTCGGTCACGGCAAACGTCGTCACGCCCGAGGCGTGCACGCGCTCGACGAGCTCTGCGGGGCTGCATCGGCCGTCGGACGCGGTCGTGTGCAGGTGCAGATCGATCACGTGGACGGGCGCAGCTTGCGGGCCACGCTCGGCGGCGCGGGCTTTGCCGCGCGCCTGGCCTTGGACCCGGCCTTTCGACGGCCAATGAGCGCGCGGTACTCGCGGATCAACAGCTCGAGGTGCTCACGTTCTTCGTCGGCAAACTCGAGAAACACCTGCTTGCCTTCGGAATCCTCGAACCGCTCGCCGTAGCGCTTGAAGAACTTGTGCGAACCGCGTTCGCACCGGATGCCGATGCGCAGCGCTTCCGCCTCGTCCACGCCCGGCTTGCGCAGGGCTTCGGTGCCCTGAGCAAAGAGCCCGTTGGCCGCCCCCTTGAAGAACAGGAAGGTGGGACGGGACTCGAGTTGCGGGTCGCGTTCGAGCAGCACCCGGTAGCGCTCTTCGAGCGTCGACAGATGCTCTTTCTCTTCCTCGGCGAGCTTCTCGAACACGTGGCGCCCGCGAGTGTTCTTCGTGAGCTTCGACGCCCGAGCGTAGAACTCGAGGCCGCTGCGCTCGGTGGCGATCGCCATGCGAAGCGCGTCACGCGCGAAGAGCAACTCGGAGTTGCCGGCATCGGGTTGCGTGGGCCAGCCGGCCTGGCACGCTTCGCAGGTGCCGTAGATCTGCACCACGCTCTGCCGCGCGGTGAAGCCACGCGCGGCGGCCACTTCCTCGACCAGCGCTTCGATGTCGGAGCTCAGGAACTCGAAGGAGCGGTTGCAGGTCTTGCAAATGAGATGGTAGTGACGCGGGTGCCGGTAGGAGTGCTCGAACCGGAAGCGGCCCTCGCCGAAATCCACCTTGCGCGCGATGCCGGCCGCCACCATCCATTGCAGCGTCCGATACACGGTGGCGCGGCTGATGCGATGGTCTTCGCGCTTGATGACCTCGACGAGATCGTCGGCACTGAGGTGACCTTCCTGCCGCAGGAAGGTGTTCACGATCTGGTCGCGCTTGCCTGATCGTTTCGTGCCTGCAGGGCGCAGGCGCTCGATGTCGGGGATCGGGCTTATCGCCATGACCGGCACCGTGACAAGACGAGCGACAGCGCGGCGAGCGCGACCCCGAGGCGGGCGTGCGACCGGCCGCGCCGCGGCATGGACGTCAGGCGCTGAAAGACGACCCGCAGCCGCAGGTGGAGGTGGCGGTGGGGTTCTTGATGGTGAAGCCGCCGCCGGTGATGGTGTCGACGAAGTCGACCTCGGCGCCTTTCAGATAGCTGAGGCTCACAGGGTCGACAAAGAGGCGCACGCCGTGGGACTCGAACAGCTGGTCGCCGACGCCGCCCGATTCTTCGATCATCAGGCCGTACTGGAAGCCCGAACAACCGCCGCCCTGCACGAACACGCGCAGGCCGCTTTCGGCTTTGCCTTCTTCAACCAGCAGTTCGCGAATCTTGCCGGCCGCCGACTCGGTCACGTTGATGATGCTCGAGGGGACAACCGGAATGGGCGCGTCGAGGGCAGTAACGGTGTCGGTGTGCATGGTGCCTCCAGTGTAGCACGGAGAATGCGTCGCGAATTATTCGCGTAACCTGTTTACAAACAAAGACTTACAGGCAGGCCCTGCGCCAGCCTCGCCGCTATTTCGCGGGCGACGCCAACGCGGCCAATTGCGCGCCCGACGCCTGCTCGATGTCCTGGTGCAGGCTGTGGCCATGCGCGTCCATCGTGACGATCGCCGGGAAGTCCTTGAGTGTGAGATGCCACATCGCCTCGGGCGTTCCAAACTCCTGCAGCGACACGCCGTCGACGCGCTCGATGCCGCGCGCGTAGAACTGGGCGGCGCCGCCGATAGCGTTGAGGTACACGGCGCCGTGCTGCTTCAATCCGGCCAACGTCTTGGGCCCCATGCCGCCCTTGCCCATCACCGCGCGGATGCCGTAGCGGCCGATGATGTCGGCCTGGTACGGCTCTTCGCGAATGCTGGTCGTAGGTCCGGCGGCCGTGATGGTCCACGAGCCGTCGTCCAGCTTCTTCACGACGGGACCGCAGTGATAGATCAGGCTGCCGCGCAGGTCCACCGGCGGCTCGTGAGACATCAGGTGATGGTGCACGGCGTCGCGGCCCGTGAACGCGCGTCCGCTCACCATCACCACGTCGCCCACCTTCAGGCTGCGCACCGTGGCCTCGTCAAGCGGCGCGTGCAGCGCAATCTCGCGGCCCGTGCGGCGGAAGCCGCCCTGATCCATCATCGCCAGGGCTGGCACCGCCGGGTCGCGATAGAGCCAGCGTGCGACCTCACCGCTCGTGGCGTCGAGTACCACGCCCAGGCGCCGGAACGCCCAGCAGTCGTAGGCCACCGACACGAAGAAGCTCGCCGGCAGCCGGTTGGCCACACCCACCTTGCAGCCAATCAGCGACACCTTGCCGCCAAAGCCCATCGTGCCCACCCCCAGGCGGTTCACGGTGCCCATGACCTCGGCTTCGAGCGCGGCCAGCCGTTCGTCGGGATTCACGTCGTCGAGCGTGCGGAACAGCTGTTCTTTCGCGAGCACGTAACCCGACGTGCGGTCGCCGCCAATGCCTACGCCGAGGGCGCCGGGCGCGCACCCCTTGCCTTGCGCGTTCCACACCGCGTGCAGGATGCACTTGCGCACGCCCTCGAGGGTGCGATCCGCGCGGCCCAGATGGGCCAGCTCGGTGGGCAGCGAGT
>JANNEJ010000767.1:0-5706 GCA_031378585.1 Acidobacteriota bacterium
GGCTGTCAGCTCACCTGTGAAGGAGAACGCAATGGGTTCGAAACGACCTGCTCGAAGGGAATTCCTGAAAGGCGGCGCCGCGTTGGCCGGTGGTTTCACCTTGGGAGCGGTAGCACCCGCGGTCGGCCAGACCCATCACTCCCCACCGATGATCAAGGAGGGCAACGATCAGATCGCCTACGGCGACAGGTCGCCTCACGTCACGTCGGTACGTATCGCCCACGGCGGCCGGCCCTCGCCCGACAACTGGGGGCTCACGTTTCATGTGGCGGCCCCGCTTCAGGATTCAGTCGGGGTGATCACGCCGTCCTCGCTCCACTACATGGGCACGACTCGTGGCTCATTCCTCCCGAACATCGATCCCCGGGAGCACCGTCTCATGATTCACGGCCTGGTGGACCGTCCGCTGACCTTCACCATGGAAGACCTGAAGCGCCTCCCGTCCGTCACCCGTCTTCATTTCATCGAGTGCGCGGGGAATCGATCGTCGCGCAGAGCGACGACCTTTCAGGAAACGACCGGCATGACGAGTTGCGCCGAATGGACTGGCGTGCTCCTGTCGACGCTGCTCAAGGAGTGCGGCCTGAAGAGCGGGGCGTCCTGGTTCGTCGCGGAAGGGACAGAAGAAGTGAAGGGCGCGTCGAGCATGCCGATTGCCAAGGCCATGGACGACTGCATCCTGGCCTACGGCATGAACGGCGAGGCCGTGCGGCCGCAGAACGGCTTTCCGCTGCGGCTGATGGTTCCTGGCTTCGAAGGCATCTTTCACACCAAGTGGCTGCGGCGCATCAAGGTGGTCGACCGCTACTACATGAACTACAACGACTTCGGGCATCTCGATCGCGATCCAAAGGTTGCGGCGTTGGACTACCAGATCGGACCCAAATCGGTCATCACGTTCCCGTCAGGCGCACAACAACTGCCCGGCCGTGGCTTCTACGAGATCAGCGGCCTGGCCTGGTCCGGCGGCGGCGCGATCAAGAAGGTGGAGGTGTCGACCGACGGCGGCAAGCGATGGAACATCGCCGAGATCAAAGGAACCGCGGAGCGCATGGCGCACACGCGGTTTGGCTACATGTGGAATTGGGACGGGCAAGAGACCGAGCTCCAGTCGCGCTGCACCGACGAACTTGGTCAGGTGCAACCGTCGCGAGCACAGATTGCCAAGTACTGGAACAAGGCCTTCGACGAGACCTTCAGCGTGCCTGGACTGGACAACAGCATTCAGCCGTGGAAGATCGCCAGCGATGGGAGCGTCACCAATGGCTTTGCTTAGAGTGCTCGCGTGCGCGTGGCTCATGGGCGCGTCCGTGCTGGCTTCCACCCCACCACGCACACTACGCGTGGCGGGGACCCCGGCGCAGTCGCCCACGTACGGGGTGGGACGCACGCCGAGCGCAGAGGAGATCCGCGCCTGGGACATCTCCATCGGTCCCACCGGAGAGGAACTCCCGCCGGGGCGCGGAACCGTGAAGGAGGGCGCGCTGGTCTATCGGGCAAAATGCGCGGGATGCCACGGGGCGGCAGCCATCGACGGCAAGGCTCCTATTCTGAAAAGCAAATCCGGCTCGGACGTCGAGCTCTGGGCACGGGGACGAATACTGCCTCTCCGCGCGCCGTTTGCGACGACGGTCTGGGATTACATCAATCGCGCCATGCCCCTCAACCGCGAGGGAACGCTCACTGCCGATGAGGTGTACGCGCTGACGGCGTATCTGCTGTTCATCAATGATGTCATCCGGGAGGGCGAGGTACTCGACGCCCAGAGTCTGCCGAAGGTCAAGATGCCCATTGGGGATAAATTCGCGTCGCTACCTGAGTGGAAGCCCAAGACGCCACGGCTGAAAGGTTACCCCCACTAATATCGTCTTTCGCAGTACGCGCGAGGCACTGCGGGAGTATCTGGACGGGGAGCGGTTCCTCGTCTCTTCAACAAGCACTTCGAGAGCCTGAACCGCCTGTGTCACTGCTGCCTGGCGCTCGCCTCGGCCCGTATGAAGTCCAGTCTGCCATCGGTGCTGGCGGGATGGGGGAGGTGTATCGGGCACGCGACGGGAAGCTCGGTCGTGACATCGCCCTCAAGATTCTGCCTGAACACCTCGCTGCCGATGCCACCCGGCTGCGGCGCTTCGAACAGGAAGCCCGCCTCGCCTCGAGTCTGAATCACCCGAACATCGTGACGATCTACGACGTCGGACACGTCGACCGGGTGCACTACATCGCCATGGAACTGGTCGAAGGGCAGACGGTGCGGGCGTTGCTCAGGTCAGGTCTCCTGCCGATGCAGCAGGTCTTGGCCGTGGCGGCCCAGGTCGCCGACGGCCTGGCCAAGGCGCACGCGGCGGGCATCGTTCATCGGGACCTGAAGCCCGAGAACGTCATGGTGACCACCGACGGCTTTGCCAAGATCCTTGATTTCGGTCTGGGAAAGCTGTCCGCGCCGCCCGCCGGGATCCAGTCCGACGCGGAAACGGTCGAAGTGTCCGCCGTGGGCACGCTGCCGGGAACGGTGCTGGGCACGCACCTCTACATGTCGCCTGAGCAGGCCAGCGGGCGGAGCGTCGATTTTCGCTCCGACCAGTTTTCGTTCGGCCTGGTCCTGTACGAGATGGTGACGGGTCGCGTCGCGTTTCGGCGTGCCACCCCCGTGCAGACGATGTCGGCGATCATCGCCGAAGAGCCGCCGCGGGTCTCGGAACTGAATCCGCGTGTACCGGAACGCGCGCAGGAGATCATCGAACGCTGTCTGGCGAAAGATCCCGAGAAGCGATATGCCTCGACGCTTGATCTCGCGCGAGACGTGCGGAGCGCATCCGCCGTCGGCGCGCCCCGGCCGCTGACGCACGTGACCCGCCGGGCCACGTCGCGTCTCGGACGGCGCGCGCTGGTTGGCGCGATTGCCACCCTCAGCCTCGCCATCATCGGTTGGCAGATGTGGGTGCGCCCGAGAGCCGAGGGCGCCGGCGGGATTCCGACGGTGGCGGTGCTGCCGCTGACGAACCTGAGCGGCAATCCTTCGAATGACTACCTGGGGATCGGCGTGGCCGACACCCTCACGAGCGATCTGGCCGCGCTGCAGGCGATCACGGTCGTGTCGCGGACACCTTCGACCGGTGCCAGCGGAGAGCGGCGAGATCTCGCGAGGATCGCTCGCGATCTCGGGGTGAGCTTCGTGGTCGATGGCGGCGTGCAAGAGACCGACCGCCGGTTGAAAGTGACGGTGCGTCTGGTGCGTCGCAACGGCTCCGTCGCGTGGGCCAGTTCGTACGAGGGACCGACTGCCGATCTGTTTGCGATCCAGCGTCAACTGGCCCAGGGCCTGACCGAGGCGCTCGAATTGCGGTTGACTCAGGCCGACCGCCTCAAGCTCCAACGGCAGTCGACCACCAATATCGACGCGTTTGCCGACTACGCGCAGGGCCGGGCGTTCCTCGAGCGGCTCGACGTGCCGGGGAATCTCGACCGCGCGGTCACGCTGTTTTCGGCCGCGGCGGCCAAGGATCACGCCTTTGCTCTGGCGCACGCTGGCCTGGGCGAGGCCTATTGGGCTCGGTACCAGGTCACGAAGGATCCCGATTGGACAGTGCAGGCGCGCGTCGCCACGCTCGAGGCGCTGCGGTTGGATCCGGAGCAGGCCGAGGTCCGGCACTCCCTGGCGGTCATCTATCGCGGCTCAGGTGACACCGAACGAGCCATCGAGGAACTGCACCGCGAACTCGAGCTTCGGCCCAACTCCGACACCGCGCATCTGATGCTCGGCGAAATCCTGTCGGACAAAGGCCAGATCGACGCCGCGGAGCAAGAGTTCCGCCAGGCCGTCGCGGTGCGGCCGAACTTCTGGGGCAACTACGATGCGCTCGGACTGGCGCTCTACCGTGCCGGCCGGTTCCCGGCGGCGGTCTCGGCCTTCGAGCGGGTCACAGAACTACAGCCGGACAACGCCAGCGGCTACCAACGCCTCGGGGCCGTGCTCAACGCCACGGGCGACGCCGCGAAAGCCATCGTCAACTACGAGCGCGCGCTGCAACTGACGCCAACAGCCAAGACCTACGCCGGCCTGGGGTTCATCTACTACGGACAGCAGCGATTTGCCGACGCGGCCCAGGCGTATCGGCGGGCGCTGGAGCTGGACCCGGTCTCGCACATCACGTTTCGCAATCTCGGCGACGTGTATCAGCGGATGGGCCGTCGCGACGAGGCGCGCGCCGCTTTCACCAAGGCTGCCGGGATTGCCGACCGCATGCTTCAGGTGAACCCGAAGGACGCCGGAACGCTGTCGCAGCAGGCGTTGTATGAGGCGAAGCTGGAGAAGCGCACCGAGGCCGAGCGGCACGCGACGGCCGCCGCGGGACTCGCGCCGGCAGATGGACAGGTGCTCTACAATATGGCCGTCGTCCACGCCCTCGCGGGGCGCAAGGAGGCGGCGCTCGCCGTTCTGGAGCGGGCGGTCGCCCACGGCGCCAGCCCGTCGGTGGCGCGCGAGGATGACGATCTACAGGTGATTCGGGGTATGCCGGAGTTCGAACGCATGACCAGGCAGCAGCGTTGAGGTTTCCCGTTCAGAGCCCAGGAGGACACGATGGAACTGTCAAACAGGGTCGCAGTGGCCACGATCAACGTCAAAGCCCTCACCCCCCCGCACAACGTTGAGTACACGCGTAAGGTCAAGACCGTTTCGGGCATTGTCATCTGGGTGGTCCACAACCAGACGTCAGAGCAGATCAACGACGTGCGGATTTTCGATTTTGGCCCGGTTGCCGACGCCAAGGTGCTGGATTCCCGGCTGGCTCTTGACCTGCACACCGGGCCGATCGACGCTGGCAAACGGGCGACCGTTCCAGGATTCCTCGCCGGACACCCAGGTGACGTCTACACCTATAAGATTTCGGTAAACGACACGGACGCGCAAGATCCTCAGATCGAGATCTGAGGACGGCTACAGGCGGGATGAACGAGGGCACACGGGTCCTCGTCGTCGCGGCCCTCGGCGTGCTGCCGGTCGGCACGCTCTGGGTCAACGCGGTCCGCATGACGGTGATTCCGCTGACGCTCGACATCACCGGTGTCGCGTCGGCAGCCGATAACGATCTTCGGCCATCTCTCCACTGGTGCGTGGCCCAGTCGTCGTCGGGCTCGGAGAGGCCATTGAGATACGTCTCGTTCCGTGCCAGGCTTGGGCGGGAGGCCCCCGGTCTGATGACGGCCATTCCGTCACCACGGAAGTGCGCCAGCAATGGACGGGGCTCCCACCACGCAACCATCCTTGGAGGCAGACACATGGGCACTAGGTTCTTGATGTTGGCGTTGTTCGGTGCGGTCGTGCTGTCGCCGCAGACGGTCGTTGGTCAGGAGTCTGTGAGCTACAAGGTCCTGGCGACCAGCAAGACGTCGACGATGCAAAAGGAACTGCAGGAGGCTGGTGACAACGGCTATCGCTTTGTTGCCGCGATGGGCGGTGAAACGGCGATGGGCGGAAAAGAGGTCGTCGTGTTGGTCGAGAAAGTCGCCAACGACAAGACGCGTTATGAATTCCGCCTGCTCGCGACGTCGAAGACGTCGACCCTTCAGAAAGAACTGCAGCAAGCCGCCGATGCCGGCTGGCTGGCCGTTGGACAGACGGTGTTCGAGAGCGCGTTCGGCGGCCAGGAAACGGCAGCGATCCTCGAGCGAAACTCTTCGCAGCCGTCGACGCTGCGGTTCGAGTAC
>JANNEJ010000786.1:0-1838 GCA_031378585.1 Acidobacteriota bacterium
TGACACGATCACGACGGAGCCCGTGGACACTGCCGCAGCCGTGGACGCAGAAGAACGCGCCCACCGCTGCGTGGAAAACGACAAGGCCGTTTTCCACAGTGACCACCGGCACTTGACAACCGGTCATTCCATATCAGCTAGCCCCCTGTCCCTAGTCCCTAGTCCCCGTGGCCTTGGGACGGTCTGGACTGGCGCACCACTCGCTCCACGAGCCCGGGAAGAGTCGGGCCCCGGTGAGCCCCGCGTGCTCCAGGGCGAGCAGGTTGTGGCAGGCGGTGACGCCAGAACCGCAATACATCACGACCCGCGAGGCGTCGTGGCCGCCCACGACGGCCGCCCACTCGGCGCGCAGATCGGCGGGCGACTTGAAGGCCTTCTCGGGCGTGAGATTGAGCTGAAAGAAACGGTTCACCGCGCCGGGAATGTGGCCGCCCACCGGATCGAGCGTCTCGTTCTGCCCGCAGAAGCGGTCGGCGGCGCGCGCGTCCACGAGCACGCGGCCACTGTCGCCAAGATGCGCCTGCACATCGTCGGCGGGCACGCGCTGTGTGTCGGCCAGCGCTGGCTCGAACACGGCCGGCGCCCACGCCGTCTCGGCAGCGGTGACCGGCAACCCCGCGCGCTGCCAGGCCGTGAGTCCACCGTCGAGCACGGCCACGTGTTCGTGGCCGAGCCAGCGCAGCATCCACCAGCCGCGCGCGGCGAACATGCCCATGTCGGCGTCGTAGAGCACGACCTGGTGCTGCCGCGACACGCCGAGCGCGCCGAAGCTGGCGGCCGCCGCGGCTGGTGGCGGCAAGGGGTGGCGTCCGTTGGCGCCGGTTTTCGGCCCCGACAGATGCGTGTCGAGGCTGACGTAGCGCGCGCCCGGGATGTGAGCCTGTCTGTACAGGGCCTCGCCCTTGGCCGGGTCGGTCAGATCGAAGCGGGCGTCGAGCACGACCCACGAGGGGTCGTTGAGATGCTGCGCGAGCGTGGCGGCGTCAATGAGCGTGGTGTACATCGGGTCCGGTGCCTCGAAGCGCGACGGCCAGCTGGTGCAGGAACATGCCCACATCCGTGACCACACCAATCGTCTGGGTAGAGCCGCGGTCGCTCAGCTTCGTGACCACCGCGGGGTTGATGTCGACCGAGACCACTTTCACCCACGACGGCACCATGTTACCCACGCCGATGCTGTGCAGCATCGACGACAGCATGATCACGAGGCCCACGTTGGTGAGCGCGTCTGCATACTGGTTCTGCGCCTGCGTGAGGTCCATCACGGTTTCCGGCAACGGGCCGTCGTCGCGAATCGAGCCCGCCAGCACGTACGGCACGTTGTGCACGTGCAGTTGATACATCACCCCGCGCGTGAGCAGCCCCGACGTGACCGCCTTGCCGATGCCGCCGGCGCGCCGGATGGCGTTGATGGCGCGCATGTGATTGCGGTGCCCGTGCTCTACCGGCCGGCCCGTGTCGAGGTCGATGCCGAGCGAGGTGCCCGAGAGGGCCGCCTCGATGTCGTGTACGGCCAGCGCGTTGCCCGAGAGCAGCACGTCGACATACCCGCCGCTGATGAGCTCGCTGAAGTACTCGCCGCCGCCGGTGTGCACGACGACCGGGCCTGCCACAAAGCAGATCTTCTCGCCCTTCGCGCGCGTCTCGCGCAGCATCGTCGCCACGCGGCCCACGGCCACCTCCACCCGGCGTTCCGACGAGACGTCGTTGCTCATGAAGCCGAAGGTCGGTTTGTCGCGGCCCTGCAGGTCGGGCAGCACGCGGATGCCCTGCATGCCGCAGACCACCTCGTCGCCCCCCTTCAGGTCGCGCAGCTTGCGGCACTGGGCGTGGCCCTT
>JANNEJ010000807.1:0-2201 GCA_031378585.1 Acidobacteriota bacterium
ATGCTGAACTCGCTGAACATCTTCTTCATCCCGGCGCTCGCGCCGGCCATGTTCAACGTCGCGTCGATAGTCGTGGGTATCGCGCTCGTGCCGGTGGCCATCTCCGCCGGTATCCAGCCGATCATCGCGATGGCCTATGGCACGCTCGTGGGCGGACTTGGCCAGGTCGCGCTGCAGTGGCCGCCCCTGCACAAAGAGGGCTTCAGGTTTCGTCCGCGACTCGACTTCTCCGACCCGGGCCTGCGCCGGGTGCTGACGCTGATGGGACCGGGCATGTTGGGCCTGGCCGCCACTCAGCTCAACGTCTTCGTGAACACCGTCGTGGCAACCAGCGAGGGCACCGGCGCCGTCTCGTGGCTCACCTACGCCTTTCGCGTGATGTACCTGCCCATCGGGCTCTTCGGCGTGTCGATTGCCACGGCCACGACACCCGCCATGTCTCGACTCGCCGCCGCCAACGACACGCCGCGCATGCGATCGACGCTCGCGTCGGCGATAGCCCTGATGCTGACCCTGAACGTGCCGGCCACGCTCGGCTTGATGGTGCTGGCCACGCCAATCGTGCGTCTGCTCTTTGAGCGCGGCAGTTTCACGCCAGCCGACACGGTGGCCACCGCCGCGGCGGTGCAGCTCTACGCCGTGGGCCTGGTTGGATACTCGGTCGTCAAGATCGTGTCTCCCACCTTCTACGCGATGGGGCGCAGCCGCACGCCGGCCGCCGTGGGCGTAGCGGCCGTGCTGCTGAATGCCGTACTCAGCGTGGCGGCGGCGCCGGTGTTCGGATACCGTGGGCTGGCCCTCAGCGCGTCTGTGGCCTCGCTCTTCAACGCCGCGATGCTCGCGTGGCTGGCGCGAGGCGCGCTCGGCGGTCTCGAACTCGGGCGAGTCGCAGCCACCTTCACGAAGACGCTGATCGCGGCCGGTGCGATGGCCGCCGTGGCCTGGGCGAGCATGGCCGGACTCGAGACCGTCGTGACTGGATCATCGCTCGCCTCGCAGATCGCGCGGCTCTCGGGGTCGATCGCGCTCGCCATGGTGACGCTTGGCATCGGGGCTCAGGTCCTGCGCATCCGCGAGTTCGTGGAAATACGTGACGCCGTCACCAGACGTGCCGGCCAGCTGATCGGACGTTAGCACCGCCGTCCCGCTGGGGTCAGCGCGCGTTGACGACCGATGCCCAGCCAGCTGGACGCTCGCCCGGGTCACGATCAGGACGCACCTTGGCCGCCGACAGCGAGGCGGCGCATGACCCGGTCTCGATGAAGCGCAACGACGCAAAGAGCGAGGCCTCATCGGCCGAACCGAGGTCGTGCTCCACGTCGTCGACCGCGAGACAGTCGGCGGCGAGGCCACCAAAGTAGTCGCCTTGTCCGTCGGCGTTTGCCATCGCAAACGACACGGGCGCAAACACCTTGTCGCAAAACGGCAGGGCATATTGCCCCACGGGCTTTCCGTAGGTGCGATCGCCGACGATGGTGACGGGCATGAACGGCCGCAGGCCGTTGACGACGAGCTCGCTCGCGGAAGCCGAGGCCCGCGTGGCGATGACCACCAGTCGATTGAGACCGAGCGCCTGCGCAGGACTTGTGAAGCGATTGATCTCGTTCAGCCGAAAGTTGCGATCGTTGTGCCGCGACTCAGCAAACACCTGATCGCGCAGCGTGGAGCCGCCAATCAAGCTGGCCAGGTGCACGGCCACGTCCACGAGTCCGCCGCCGTTGTAGCGCAAGTCGAGCACGAGTTCGGTTGCGCCGGCCAGCCGCAATGCCGCAAACGCCTCGTCGAGCGCCGCCACCGAGGGACGCACGAAGTTCCTGAAGAAGAGGTAGCCGACCCTGCGGCCTCCGACCTCGAACACCCGTGTGAGCGACACAGTGGGAATGGTGACGGCACGCTTGCGCAGGCTTGACACGCGGCGCTCGCCGTTGCGTCTCCGGAATTCGAGCGCCACCTCGAGTCCGGCCTGGGCGGGACCAAATGCCGCGTCGATGGCGCCGCCCTCGATGAGCGCGGCCACCGCGCGGCCGTCGATGACGTCGATGCGCGCGCCCCGCTCGAGGCCAGCCTCCTCGGCCGGACTCCCCGCAAACACCTGCAGCACGCGCATCTCACCGGCCGTCACCACGGTAGACAGGCCGATCCCGATGAATTGGCTCTCGGAGAAAAACGCATCGCTGGCCGCACGCGACGTGAGGTAACTG
>JANNEJ010000820.1:0-1605 GCA_031378585.1 Acidobacteriota bacterium
GGGCCGTGAAACGGTGTGCAGCCGTGAATCAGCGTCGCACGGTGACCCAGAGGCCGCGCATGGCGTCCGAATGGCCTTCAAGGTCGGCCTCGACCTCAGCGACCAGGCGGTCGTGGCCGGGCAGCTGGTCGAGGAGAACCATCAGCGGTCGCTCACCACGGCGGCGCCAGATGAGCGGCGGCCCTGGGCCCGGCGTGCGCGCAGGCGCTGTAACGCGTCCGCGCGGTCGAGTCCGCTCGAGCGCACGAAGAGCGCGAGGTCCTCGTCGCCTAGAGCGAGCGCCAACTGGATGCGCTCCGGCACGGGCATTGTCAGCACCCGCGCGCGCGTGCTGGCCCGCAGATCGTCAGCCACCGATCGCATGCGTTCAGTATAGGGCAGCCGTCGCACCGTGCCCGGCGTCGCGGGCCGAGGTTGACCGCCGTGCCACGCCGTGCCTATCCTGCGCGCGAGCGACGCCGGTCCGGCGCCGTTGGAGAACGCCATGAAGCGCAGAGAATTCATCGTGTCGTCGGTGGTTGGGTCTGTGTCGGTGGGTGCCGGCAGGGCGGGCGCATCCAGCGCGTCCAGCGCCTCAGGCGCAGGGGCCCACAGCGACGCCACCCAGGCGGGCGGGGTCGCCACCCGCAAAATCCTGATTGGCGGCGGCGGCTTCAACACCGCCTTCATCCGTTATATGGCGCAGCTCACCGGCAAGCCCCGGCCCAAGCTGCTCTACCTGCCCACGGCCTCGGCGGATTCGCCGACTGGCATCATCAGTTGGTACAAGAACTGCGCGACGCTCAACGTCGAGCCGTCGCACCAGGTCAGCTTCATCGCCAGCACGCAGCAGCCGCGCGACTGGGACGAGGTGCTCCTGTCGGTCGATGGCATCGTGTGTTCGGGAGGCAACACGCTCAACCAGCAGGTGATCTGGAAGGCGCACGGCATCGACGTCATCCTCAAGCAGGCGTGGGACCGGGGCATCGTGCTCGGCGGCGCCAGCGCGGGGTCGCTCTGCTGGTTCGAGGAAGGCACGACCGACTCGCGGCCCAAGGAGCTCTCGACCGTGCAGTGCCTGGGCTTCCTGGCCGGCAGTCACTGTCCGCACTACGACGCCGAGCCGGGGCGCCGGCCGCTGTATCACACGCTCATCGAGTCTGGACAGATGAAGCCCGGCTACGCCTGTGACAACGACGCGGGCATCTACTTCGAGGGCACCGAAGTGAAGCGCGTCGTCCACACGCGCGCCGAGGCCCGTGTGTACTACGTGACGGCGGTGAACGGGAAGGCGGTGGAGCGCCGCATGCCGCCCGATCTCATCGCCTGACCTGGTGGGCAGGACGCCACCCTATCGTCGGGGCCGACTGCGCCAGCGGCCAGTCAGGGCCGCCACGTCTCGTGTGACGAGACGTGCCATCGGCACGACCGATACGTTGGGCGCCAACGCGTACGGTTCATCGCCGGGATAGAGCACCGTGAGGTGCTCCAGTCTCAGGTCGGCCAATGCGATGCGCATCGACGGCGTCACGCTAGGGGCGTCCTGTCGCTTCACCTCGATGCCGTAGCGGCGACCGCCGCGCACGACCAGCAAGTCCAGTTCTGCGCCTTGATGCGTCGCCCAGA
>JANNEJ010000827.1:0-5570 GCA_031378585.1 Acidobacteriota bacterium
GTCTACCGGCAGATTCCCGAGAAGATCCGATCATTCGAGGAGCTCGCGCTTCCCGGCGTGATCGCCAAACTGGCGGAGCGGCCGCGCGGGCTCGTCCTGGTCACCGGTCCCACCGGCAGCGGCAAGTCCACGACGCTCGCCGCGATGATCGACAAGATCAACACCGAGCGGAAGGCCCACATCCTCACCATCGAGGATCCGATCGAGTACCTGCACACGCACAAGGGGTGCCTGATCAACCAGCGCGAGGTGCACAGCGACACGCAGAGCTTCACCAACGCGCTGCGCGCGGCCTTGCGCGAAGACCCCGACATCGTCCTCATCGGCGAAATGCGCGACCTCGAGACCGTGGAAGCCGCCCTGCGCATCGCCGAGACCGGTCACCTGACGTTTGCGACGTTGCACACGAACTCGGCGTCGTCGACCATCAACCGCATCATCGACGTGTTCCCCGCGCACCAGCAGTCACAGGTGCGCGTGCAGTTGTCGCTCGTGCTCGAGGGCATCGTCTGCCAGGCGCTGCTCCCCAAGATCAACGGGCAAGGCCGCGTCGTGGCGCTCGAGATTCTGGTGCCCACAGCCGGCATCCGCAACCTGATTCGCGAAGACAAGGTGCACCAGATCTACTCCGCGATGCAGGCCGGGCAGGAAAAGCTCGGCATGCAGACCATGAACCAGGCGCTGGTCACGTTGCACCAGCGGCGCCAGATTTCGCTCGAGACGGCGTTGAATGCGTCAGGGCACAGAGACGAATTGACCGAGATGATCAGCCGCGGCGTCGGAGTCGTCGCGGGCGCCGGCCTCGGCCGGTCGACCGGCGCGCGGTAACGGCGTTCGAGGCCACGAGAGCTCCCAAGGAGACGACAGACATGCCCACCTTTGCATTTTCAGGCCGCACCCGCGGTGGCGAGACGATTGCCGGCGAGCGGGCGGGTGACACCGCCGAGTCGGTGACCTCGTCGCTCAGGCGTGATCAGATCATGGTCACCCGTATTACGCCCGTGGTGGCCAAGGCCGTCGCGGCTCCGAAGAAGGCGCGCGCCCGGGCCGTGAATCCCAAGAACCTGGCCGTGTTCGTGCGCCAGTTCTCGGTGATGATCGACGCGGGCCTGCCGCTTGTGCAGTGCCTCGACATTCTCGGCAACCAGGAGGAAGACAAGAATTTCTCGGCCGTCATCCTGGCCACCCGTTCGGATGTCGAGGGCGGGGCGTCGCTGGCCGACGCCATGAAGCGGCATCCCAAGACCTTCGACCCGCTCTTCACCAACATGATTGCGGCGGGCGAGGCCGGCGGTATTCTCGATACGATTCTGAAGCGGCTGGCGACCTACATCGAGAAGGCCGTCAAGCTGAAGGCGCAGGTCAAGTCGGCCATGATCTACCCGGTGGCGATCATCTTGATCGCCGGCGCCGTCGTGACCATCATTCTCTGGAAGGTCATCCCGACCTTCGCGAGTCTCTTTGCCGGCCTCGGCGCCGAGCTGCCGTTCCTCACGCGCATGGTGATCGCGCTCAGCAACATGCTGGTGCAGTTCATGCCGTTCATCATCGCGATTGCCGTGGCTCTGGCCTTCGCCTTCCGCCAGTACTACGCCACCGAGGGTGGCCGCCGCGTCGTGGACGGCATCGTGCTGAAGCTGCCGGTACTGGGCAACATCATGCGCAAGATCGCCGTGGCACGGTTCTGCCGCACGCTGTCGACGCTCATGACCTCGGGTGTGCCGATTCTCGACGGCCTCGAGATTACGGCCAAGACGGCCGGCAACGCCATCATCGAAGACGCGCTCTTCGAGGTGCGCCGCAGCATCGAGCGCGGCGAAACCGTGGCGGGACCCCTCAAGACCACGGGCGTCTTTCCCGGCATGGTGGTGCAGATGATCGGCGTCGGTGAAGCCACCGGCGCGCTCGACACGATGCTCGCCAAGATCGCCGAGTTCTATGAAGAGGAAGTCGATACCGCCGTGGCCGGGCTGCTGACGCTGCTCGAACCGGTGATGATCGCGTTTCTCGGCATCGTCGTCGGCGGTATCGTCGTGGCCATGTATCTGCCGATCTTCGGCCTCATCAGCCAGTTGACCTGATGTCGGCACTGGGGCCTCGCCTATCGAGGCTGGTCGCGGTCCGGCTTGGCGCCGCGACCTTGCTGGCGGTGTTTGCCGTCGCGCTGGGGCTGGCCGGGTCGGCGCTCTGGCCGATGGAGCAGGCCGTCGTGGCGCTGGCGAGCCTGTTTGCCGTGGCGTTGCTCGACGCGGCGACTGTGCGGTTCGCCAGTCGCGTCAGCCTCACCGCCGACGTGCACTTTGCGCTCGATGTGGCGCTGATCTCGGCCTACGTGTACGCCACGGGCGGGGTCACAAGTCCGTTTACCCCGCTCTACGCGCTGCCGGTGGTGGCGGCCGCCGGCGTGCAGTACCGCCGCGGCAGCGTGCGAACGGCTCTGCTGGCCAGCGTGTGCCTGGTCTCGATCGTGGCCTACCAGTATTGGCGGCGGGGCACCGGCCTGGGCCTCGAACCCGCGGGGTTGCCGCCCGGCGACGTTGCGTGGGTGACAGCCGGGATCAACGTCTTCGCGTTCTTCGCCGTCGCCTTCCTGGCCGGCCAGCTCGCCGAGAACCTGCGTTCGGCCGATGTGGCGGTCGAGGCCGCCTCCGAGAAGATCGCCGACCTCGAGGCGTTCAACCGCACCGTCATCGACCATCTGGCCAGCGGCCTGACCACCATGGATGCGACCGGTCGTGTCATGACCTTCAATCGAGCGGCGGCAGCCATCACTGGCTGGGATCGCGACGTGTCGGGCTTGCCGGCCTCAGAGGTGCTGCAGCTGCCGGCGGCGTTTGCCACCGCCCTCTTGGCCGACATCGACGCCGCCCGTCCCCGTCGTGTCGACTACACCTATCACCGGTCAGGTGGTCGGCCCATTGAACTGGGCGTCAGCGCCGCGCCGTTGCCACTTGAAAACGGCCAGCGCGGGGTCATCTTCACCTTCCAGGACGTCACCGACATCAAGGGCCTCGAGCGCACCGCGCAGATGCGCCAGCGGCTCGCGGCGGTAGGCGAGATGGCCGCGGGCATCGCGCACGAGATCCTCAACCCGCTGGCGTCGTTGTCGGGCGCCATGCAGGTGCTGCGCGGCGAGTTGCCGCTGTCGGCCGACCAGGCACAGCTCATGGACATCGTGCTGCGCGAGTCCGATCGGCTGAACGGCACGATCTCGTCGTTTCTCGCCTACGCCAGACCGAGTCAGGTGGACGTGTCACGGATCGATGCCCGGCGTCCCGTGCAGGACGCCGCGGCGCTGCTGCGCACGAGCCCCGAGACGGGCACCGGCCACCGCATCGACGTGTCGGTGCCCGACACGCCCGTGTGGGTTGACGCCGACGAGAACCAACTGCGGCAGATCGTGTGGAATCTGGCGACCAATGGCCTGAGGGCCATGCCCCGTGGTGGACGGCTCGAGCTCTTCGCGTCGGCCGGCGACGGGTGGGTGAGTGTGGGCGTGCGCGATCAGGGCACCGGCATCCCCCCCGAGGAAGTGGACGCGATCTTTCACCCATTTCGCGGATCGTTTGGACGCGGCACCGGCTTGGGCCTCGCCATCGTGCACCGCATCGTGACCGACTACAATGGGCGCATCGACGTCGAGTCCGCCCTCGGTCAGGGCACGACGATCGTGGCCAGGTTTCCCGCGCCCCAGGTGGCGGGCACGGCATCTGGCGGGTCACGGTAGCTGACGTATGAGTGCCTTGCCGGAACGGAAATCCCGCATTCTCGTGGTTGACGACGAGCGCTCGCTGCGCGAGATGCTCTCGATCGTGCTTCGGCGCGAGGGCTACGACGTCACGACCGCCGAAGACGTCGGTTCCGCCCTCAACCTCATCCGCACGGGCCCGCTTCCCGACCTGCTCATCAGCGACCTGCGGATGCCAGACGGCTCGGGCGTCGACGTGCTCAGGGCCCTCAAGGAACGGAGTCCCAGCTCGGTCGGCCTGCTGCTGACGGCATTTGCCTCGGCGGACACCGCTGTGGAAGCGATGCGGCTGGGTGCCGTCGACTACATCACCAAGCCCTTCGACGTGGCCGACCTGAAGCAGCGTGTCGCGCGCTACCTCGAGACCAAGCGGCTCACCGAGACGCAGGTGGCCCTGCCAAGTGGCAAGGGGCAGGGCTTCGTGCTGGCCGGCCGCAGCCGCCAGATTCTCGACGTGATCAGCCTCGTGGCGCGCGTGGCCCGCACCGACGCCAGCGTGCTCATCACCGGAGAGTCCGGCACCGGCAAGGAATGGACGGCGCGCGAGATTCATCAGCAGTCCACGCGCCAGCCCCAGCCGTTTGTGGCCGTCAACTGCGGTGCCTTCACGGAATCGATCCTCGAATCCGAGCTCTTCGGACACATGAAGGGGTCTTTTACCGGCGCGGTCGAGACCAAGAAGGGCCTGCTCGAGTCGGCCGACCGGGGCACCCTGTTTCTCGACGAGGTGGGCGAGACCAGCCTCGGGATGCAGGTGAAGCTGCTACGTGTGCTGCAGGAGCGGCGCTTCCGGCGGGTCGGCGGCACCCAGGAGCTCGAAGCCGACGTGCGGTTCATTGCGGCCACGAACCGGAATCTCGAAGAAATGGTGCGCAGCAATGCCTTCCGCGAGGACTTCTTCTTCCGCATCAACGTGATCTCGGTGCGCTTGCCGGCGCTGCGCGAGCGGGCGGAAGACATTCCGATTCTGGCGGAGCAGTTCGTGCGGCGCTTTGCCGAGCGTATGGGCCGTCCGGTGCGCGGGATTGCCGCCGAGGCCATGCGCCTGCTCATGGCCTACCGCTGGCCGGGCAACGTCCGGGAGCTCGAGAACGTGATGGAGCGCGGCGTGGCCCTCGAGCAGTCGGCCGAGCTGACCGTCGAGAGCCTGCCGCCGCATCTGTCTGAAGCGTCGGGGGGCGGAACTCATGCGGTCGAGGCCATTCCGGCGTCGGGGTTCAATCTCGAGACCCATCTGCAGCAGATCGAGCGGATGCACCTCGAACGGGCGCTGAAGCAAGCCGGCGGCGTGCAGGTGAAGGCGGCGGACCTGCTCGGCATTACCTTCAGGCAGTTCCGCTATCTGGCCAAGAAGTACCAGCTCAAGTAGGTCTGCCGGCCTGACAACCTGTGGCACCAGGGGCGCTGCGTGTCTCTCGCGTGCGTCTGGGCTTGAGCTGCGATGGGCGCTAACACCAGCTGAATCAGATGCTTACTGGCCATGGTCAGAGTCGAACGGCGATGGCGCGATAGTTGCTTTTCCATGTTTGTCTGATGAATTCCTTCGGGGCCAGAACGCCCTCATTGAATCGTCACCTTCAGGCAGAGACATGGAGAACCGAGGACCATGAAGATTCGCCAGGCCAACGGGTTCACGCTGATTGAGTTGCTCATCGTCGTGGCGATCATTGGCATCATCGCGGCCATCGCGATTCCCGGTCTGCTGCGCGCGCGCATGGCGGGGAACGAGGCGTCGGCGATTTCGTCGATGCGAGCCATCAATAGCGGTCAAGTCGCCTTCTCTTCGGCGGGTACCGGTGGTCCCTATTCGATTAGCCTGGCC
>JANNEJ010000831.1:0-1587 GCA_031378585.1 Acidobacteriota bacterium
CGCGAGCTGTCGTCGGCGATGGCCGCCTTCTACGTCGCCACTGAAGAAATCGGCATGCTCAACAACGTGACGGCCTTCACGCAATCGGACTTCGGCCGCACCCTGCAGCCCAATGGCACCGGCACCGATCACGCGTGGGGCAATCAGCAGTTCGTGCTCGGCGGCGCGGTGCGTGGCGGCATCTACGGGCAGCAGCCCGTGCTGGCCCTTGGCGGGCCGGACGACTCCGGTAACCGCGGCGCGTGGATCCCGAAGATCAGCACGGCGCAGTTCGGGGCCACGCTCGGCAAATGGTTTGGCGCCTCGCCCGGGGAACTGGCTGCTACCTTCCCGAACTTGAACAACTTCACCACTAAAGACGTGGGGTTCATGCTCTAAGGACAGGGGCTGGGGGCTAGGGGCTGGGGGCTGGGGCGTACCAGAACAACGGATTCTGGGTGCTGGGGGCTGGGGCGTGCAGCCGTCACGCTCCGCATCGCCGCGTTCGCGCCGCGATGCACAAGCCCTGCTCTTGAGACAACGGACTTGGCGGTGTGACTGTTACCCGCCCCAGCCCCCAGCCCCTAGCACCCAGAACCTGTCTTTGCCCGCCCGAGCCCCTAGTCCCTGCGCCTTGTCGCCCAGTCGTAGTGCGCCGTGGCCTGAACGAGCATCTCGGGCACGTCCTCGGCCAGCAGGTACCGCTCCTGTACGAGCGTCAGTGCGGCCAGAGCCACACGGCCCACATAGTCTTCGCGGCTCACATACCGCTCCTCGATCGACCGGCGTTGGTCGCCCGTGCGGTCGCGGTCCGCGCGGGTGCGCGGCAGCGGCAGATACGCTCCGATCTCGCTGGCGAGCCGGTCGGGTGCGCCAATCGACGGGTGGCGGTAGTTCCATCCGGTGTGGGTCGCCAGCGGCACGGCAATCTGCGGCAGCCGGATACCGCCGCGGCCGTTGCCGGCGTCGTCGACCGCCGGCACGCGGCTTACAAAGGCCGGTCCGAGTCCGGGCGGCTCCTTGGTGACGACGCCCTTGGCCCACTCCGGGCCGAGGTCCAGACGGTAGGTCGTCATCGGGGCCTGCGGCAGCATGAACCCGGGCACGCCTGGCCAGCCGGCCTGTTCGGGCGAGGTCAGCGTGCCGTCGGCCAGCGTCGGGTATCGGCTGGGCGGTGGTGCCGTGCCGTCTTCAATCCAGGCGTCGAGCGCGCGGAACACCGCGCGAATCACCGGGGTGTAGACCAAGGGGTTCATGTCGGCCTGGCCGACGAAGTCTTTGTCGGCAAACGGCGCCGGCGGGAACGCCCCGACGATGTGCGGTGCCGATGCCACCATGTAGATGCGGCTCGTGCCTGGCGGCAGCACGTCGCGTGTGCCCGTCACGTCGGTATGCACGAGCGAGCCTGCACGATTGAAGTACTCGGAGTTCGTGAGCAGGTGGACGAACTTCGGCACCGTGTTCGTGCGCCGGGCGCGGGCCAGCAGTCCGTCGGTGATGCCGGTCACCGGATCCGTCTGGTCGTCGTCGGTGAAGGGGAACATGTCGACCGGGTACTGGATGTTGAAGTGCTGCAGCTGGTCGCGCGACTGCTGCCCGAACCGATGA
>JANNEJ010000887.1:0-8530 GCA_031378585.1 Acidobacteriota bacterium
CCGGAGACCTTCTATCGAAGCCTGACGAAGCAGACGGTCGTCTTTGACGAAGTCCACCAGCTGAGCGACCCGAGCCGTCTGCTGAAAATCGGCGCGGACCATTTTCCCAAGCTGAAGATTCTGGCCACGGGGTCATCGACCCTGGCGGCCACCCGGAAGTTTCGCGACACCCTCACCGGTCGCAAGCGAGTGGTGGCGCTGACCCCCGTGCTGCATGAGGAACTGGCCGCCTTCGGCATCCCCGACGTGCGGACGCGCCTGCTTCACGGTGGACTGCCGCCCGTGCTCCTGGCCAAGCATCGGGATGCGGAGTTCTTCTCGGAATGGCAGGACTCCTACTTCGCTCGCGATGTTCAGGAATTGTTTAACGTGGAGAAGCGCGCCGGCTTCCTCAGGGTGTTCGAGCTGCTGCTGCGGCAGAGCGGCGGGATGCTCGATGTCACGAAGCTCTCGAAAGAGAGTCAGATCTCACGGCCGACCATCACGAACTGGCTGGAGGTGTACCAGACCACTCAGGTCGTGCACCTGCTGCGACCGTTCTCGGGGGGCGGACAGCGCGAGATCGTGGCCCAACCCAAAGCGTTCGGCTTCGATACCGGCCTGGTGTGCCACGCGCGGGGGTGGGACGCGCTGCGTCCGGATGACTGCGGCGTGTTGTGGGAGCACCTCGTGCTGGATGCGCTCATCGCTTCGGGAGCCGACCGGCTTCATTTCTGGCGCGACAAGCAGCAGCGCGAAGTGGACTTCGTCGTCCCGCGAGGGCGCGACGTGGTGGATGCCATCGAATGCAAGTGGAATCCCTCCGCCTTCGAGCCGCGCGGGTTGGTGGCGTTCCGCGCGCTCTACCCCAAGGGCCGGAACTATGTCGTGAGCCCGCTGAACGGGCCGCAGTACGAACGCTCGGAGCGCGGATTGAAGCTGCGCCACGTGTCTCCGCAGGAACTCCGGCTGAGTTTTCAGGTTGAGCCGCTCGCCCCTGCGTGGTGAGGTCGACGCCGACCCGCAACTCCGCCGACTACTTCGGCCGCCGGTCCTGGTTAGCGAGCACCCAACTTGCCTGATGCACCAGGCGAGCAATCCGCTCCATCTTCTCGTAGTTGATCTTCTCGGGCCGGTCGTACTGCGTGTGGTAATCGGGATGCAGCCCGGGTTGCTGCCGATGTGGCTCATCAGCGCACGACGATCGTGGCTTCACTCGTGCGGCCGCGGGTGTCACGCGCCTCGATGCGGTGCGTGCCCGGCGCCAGCGGCCACTCGAGTCCTGCCTCAACGGCGGCGGCGCCTACGACTCGTCCCGAGACCCGCCACTCGACGGGGCCGCCGTCGGCTGACGTCGCGCGCAGCGGCAACGTCTGGAACTCGCGGCGCAGCGTCGGGTCGATCAGGTAGGTCGCTCCATCGGGCGGGCTCACGATGGCCAGCGGCGTGTTGCGCTCGGACGCCGAGCCGCGCCCACGCGCATCCCTGTGGCTGTTCGCAGCGCTCGCGCGCACGGCGTCCGGCCGCCCACCGGCGCGGCTGCCCGCCTGGGCAACGTCGTCCAGTCCGCGTTCGGACGCCCATTGGCGATACTCGGCGGGCCAGTACGTCACGAGGCCCTCGTCGCTCTGATGGTGCCAGCTGCACGGCACGTCCACCGACTCGGCCGCCACCGAGGCGTACCGGCGAATCGGGCACCACGCGTTGGCCGTCTGGCCCGAGAGCGCGCAGATCTCGCGCTCGACCGCCGTGACTGGCGCGGTGGCAATCGGCTCGGGCGAGAATTCGGGAGCGGAGCCGCCCAGCCGGCGCTCGGCCGCGAGCATCACGGCGTGAAAGATCGGCCCGGCGCCGCTGACCCCACTCGAGTTGCGCAGCGGCGTGCGGTCGAAGTTGCCCACCCACACGCCTACCGTGACGCGGCGGGAATAGCCGATGGTCCAGTTGTCGTGGAACGACTGCGACGTGCCGGTCTTCACGGCCACGGGAAACGGCAGCTCGAGCGCCCCCCCGCGGCCGAAGACGAACTCGCGCGCTTCGGGGTCCGACAAGATGTCAGTGATCCAGAAGGCGCTGCGAGGCGACACGAGTGACCGGGTCTCGGGCGCCACCTCGGGCGGACGCGGCACAAACGTCGGCGCCATCCACTTGCCCTCGCGCGCAAAGGCCGCATACGCCGCCACCAGCTCGTCGAGGCGCACTTCGGCGTTCCCGAGGGTGACGCCGAGTCCGTAGTACGAGGCGGTCTTGTCGAGCGTGCTGATCCCGGCCCGGGTCAAGAAGCGCAGCAGCGAGGGCACGCCCAGTTCGGAGGCCAGCGCGACGGCCGGCACGTTCTCGGAACCTGCCAGCGCGAGGCGCGCCAGCATCGGCCCGCGGTACTGCCCGTCGTAGTTGCGTGGGCTGTAGACGACGCCTGGTTCTGCCGTGGGAAAGCTCGACGGCACGTCGGCCAGTACACTGGCTGGACTGAAGCCCTGGTCGAACGCCAACGCGTACGTGAACGGCTTCAGCGCCGACCCGGGCTGCCTGGGGCTCACCGGGCCGTTGATGGTGCCGCCGTGCGTGGCGTCGAAGTAATCGCCCGACCCCTCCCACGCCAGCCATTCGCCCTTCATGTGGTCGAGCACGACAACGGCGACGTTGTGTGCGCCGTGCCGGCGCAGCGCCTCGCGCTGGCTGTCGATCACGCCGGCCACATCGGCCTGCAGCCCCGCATCAAGCGTGGTCGTGATGCGCTCGGAGCGGTTCGCGCCCGCGGCGGCCAGCACCATCTCGACGAAGTGCGGCGCCAGCAGGTGCGCACGTTGCGGCGCGAACGTCAGCGCCTCGGCGAGTGCCTGCCGGGCGTCGTCGGCGGTGAGCAGCCCCTCGGCCTGCATGCGGCGCAGCACGACGCGCTGTCGCGCGCCGGCGGCCTCTTTCCGCCGATACGGATTGAAGCCCGACGGCCGCTGCGGCAGGCCCGCCAGGAACGCGGCCTGGGCAGGGGTGGCCATGGCGGACGGCACGCCGAAGTAGGCGCGGCTGGCCCGTTCCGCGCCGGCGATCTGATTGCCATACGGCGCCAGGTTCAGATACAGCGCCAGCAGCTCTCGCTTGCTGAACCGATGCTCCAGCCGCAGGGCCACGAGCGCCTCGCGCAGCTTCTCGGCGACACCACGCGCCCGGGCGGGATCGCGCCGGTTCAGCAGATGCTTGGCCACCTGCTGGGTAAGCGTGGAGCCGCCCTCCACGACGCGCCCTTCCGACAGATTCACGCGGGCCGCGCGAAGAATGGCCACGGGGTCGATGCCAGGATGACGCCAGAAGCGGCGGTCTTCCACCGCCACCGTGGCGTTCACGAGCAGCGGCGGCAGGGTGTCGGCCGTGAGCCGCATGCTGCGCGTGGCACCTGGCGAGAGCGCTTCGTAGAGCGGCTCGCCACGCCGATCCACGACGAGCGTGGACGACCCGGCCGCCTCGTCGAGCAGGCCCGGGGGTAGCGGTCCCATGCGGACCCACGCGGCCATCAGCACGGCGGCGCTCACTGCCACGACGATGGCACGGCGGCGCACCACCTGGCTCGCAAGCACCACGCACGCGCGACGCGCGCGTCCGGTCGTCACCGCTTCACCTCGATCACGGCGGTGGCCGTGCGGCCGAATACCTCGGGTTCGTACATCTCTTCCGCGCGCGCAGGCGCGGTGCGGAAGGTGCCAGCTGTCGTGGCCCGCACGATGTAGCTGAAGACGTGCTCGCCTTCATCCAGCCTCGTGGCAAAGAGCTGAATGCGATCGTCGTGGCGTTCCACGCGATCGAAGCCGCTGTACCGCCACCAGTTGAGCCAGCTCGTGGCGTCGCCGCCCTCGTTGGTCTGGCGGTCCTGCTGCGCGGCAAGGTCCGACGCGGTTGTGGCGAACCACGACTCCACCGCCTCGAAGCCAGCCGGCAGCGGATCGGTGACCGCCACGAAGCGGCGTTCCTTAGTGAGCCGGAAGCTCAGCGTGACGCGCACGAGGTCGCCAGCCGCGTAGGTGGTCGACGGTGGCTGCGTGCCCTTGTCGACAAACGGCTCGTAGCGGCGTTCCACGTTGAAGCCGGAATCGAGTCCCTGCTGGTGCAACGTGTCGGCGGCGTAACGCAGGCGCGTGGCATAGAAGAGCGTGCCCGCGCCGTCGCGCGCGAAGGTGAGCGGCGTCGTGGCTCCGGCCGGCCCGGCCCCGAGCACCTGCGACATCGGCACGCGCGTGACGCTGGCCTCCGCGGAGCGCCCGCGGAACTCGTCGCGCGCCAGCTCGCGCGCCCCCAGCCTGACGGTGGCGCGGAAGTCGGGCACCGTCGGCTCGTACTTGCGGTAGTACGACACCAGCGATTCCATCGCATACGCGTTCTCTTGGGTCGTGCCCCACCGGCCGTTCCTGCGCGCGGCCATCATCCAGCGCACCATCTCGCGCAGGGGCTGGTCAGTCACACCGGCCTTCACGAACGAGTTGAGCACGATGGCCGTGGACCGCACGTTGGAGTTCCAGAACCAGAGCAAGTACGGATCCGCGAGTTCGCCCACATGCGCGCTGCCGACCTCGGGCAGCACGGCATTCGACATCCGCCGTCGCAGGTCGACGGCGCGGTCGCTGGCGGGCTGGCCCGTGGCCAGCATGGCGTCGTGCAGGTACGCCAGTGCGAACACCGGCATCCGTTCGCGGTAGCCGTAGAGCCGCGTCAGGTGCGCGTCGACCGCACGGCCGCCCTCGGCCAGCACCTTCACGGCAAAGGCTTGCCACGCGGTGTAGGCCGGCCACCACCCGTCGTTGCCTGCTGGCGGCGTGGCCGCCAGCTCGCGTTCCAGATAGGTGTGGGCGCGGTCGCGCACGCCCGGTGTCACGGTGTACTTCAGGTCTGTCGCGGCCTTGAGCACGTGCAATACGTACGCGGTGAGGTACGGCGACACGGTCTGGCAGGCGCCCGGCCAGTAGGCGAATCCGCCGCTCTCGCACTGGAACGTCTCGATTTCCTTCAGCGTCTTCTGGGCTACCGGACGCATCTCCGCCGGCGTCATGCCCGGCAGCGAGAACGCGTCGCCCAGGTCCGCGGCGAGCACGAGCGCCAGCGACGCCGAGGCCTTCTGCTCCACGCAGCCGTAGGGATATTCCACCAGGTAGCGGGCGCCCTCGCCGAGGCCCACCATGGCCGTGGACGAGAGCGCCACGTCGAGCCCGCCGTAGCCGGGCACGACGCCGGCGGGAATCGTGACCGTCTCGCGCGCGCTGGTCGTCGGCCCCGCCGCTTCACCGTAAGCTGCCACTGTCTCTGGCGAGGCCAGGATCTCGACCGGCAGAACATCCTCGAACGCGTCGCTCTCGGCGCCAAGCCGCGTGCTCATCCGGATGCGCGCGCGGCCCACGCTCTTGGCCGCACCTGAGAACCGAACTTCCACGGTGCTTCCGGCGCCAACGGTGACGCGCTGCTCGGCTGGCCCAGTGAGCGTGAATACCGCTGGGTCGAGCGAGGTCATCGTGACGACGGCCGTGCCGCTTGCGGCGAGCTGACTGCCAACGACCGCGCCGAAGTGGGCCTGGTCGCCCACGGCCAGGAAGCGCGGGAAGGCGGAGGTGAGCGTGACGGGTTTGTTGGTGCGCACCTCGGCGCTGCCCGAGCCGAAGCGCGACCGTCGATCGCCGGCCACCGCCATGATGCGGTAGGTGGTCAGCGACTCGGGAAGCGTGATGTCCACACTGGTGCGGCCATCGGCGCCGGTCACGACCGAGCCCACCCAGAACGCCAGCACGCGGAAGTCCTTGCGCAGCGTGCCCGCGCCGGCATCGGCGCCGCCGCCACCGCCTTCGGTGCCACCCTTGGGCGTGAGCACGCGTCTCGACACGATGCGCTGGCGGTTGTCGGCGTTGAAGACCTGCAGCGACTTGCGCACATAGACCGAACCCGCCACATCAGGCGGCTGGTAGCCGGTGAGCGAGAGCACGCCGTAATCCACCGCCCAGAGCGTCACTTCGCTGGCCGCGCCTGCGCCGGCCATGTCCTTCACATCGACTCGCACCGTGGCCTTGGCCGCCGGACGGTACTCCTGACGGTCGGCCGTAACCGCCACGGTAAGACGCGTGGCGCGATCCTCCACTTTGAGTTCGACGTAACCCAATCGGAACGACGGCTTGCCGGGGTCGCTCGTATCCGCATCCGCGCGAGTGGCCGACGCGGCGACCGGCGCGGGATTGGTGCGACCCTTGACGAGCAGCACCGACACGAACACGTTCGGGATGTCGGCCTCGCTGATGGGCACCGAGATGGACTGCTGCGTGGAGGTCAGAGCGAACTGGCGATGGCTGCGCACGCCCTCGCGTTCGGTGGTGACGAGCGCAGTGGCCTGTTCCCACGGCGACTGGATCATGATGCGCGCGGTGTCGCCGGGCTTGTAGGTCTGACGCTCGGGCACGAGATCGATGCGGTTGTGATCGAAGCGTTCCCACGCGGTGTAGCCCTCGCCAAGGACGTAGAACGACGTGCGCGTCATGGCAAAGCGTCCGTCGTCGCCGCGCCCGCGCGCCTCGAGCATGAAGAGACCGCCGGTCGCAAACGGGATTGCCAATGGCACCGGCTGAGCGCCCGTCGTCACACTCCAGGACCCGGCGGGCACTTCCTTGCGCTGGGTGTCCCAGGTGTAGAAGCCGTTGCCCTCGGCGCGTCGCACGCTCGTGTACTGCACCTGCGTGAGCGTCACATCGACCGGCACACCGGCCGTGGGCGTGCCACCCAGCCCCACCGCCACGATCTCGGTCGCGAGGCCCGCCTTCTGTTCGAGGAAGTACGACGGGCGCCGCACGCCGACGTACCACGGCGCGGGATGCACGGTAAGGCTGGCGCGGTTGGCGATGTGCTGGCGCGACACGTCCTCTACGTCGCCTTCGAGCGAGTAGATGTAGGGAATGCCGGCCTCGCGCTCGGTGTCAAGCGTGAGCGGCAGATCGCCCGTGGCCGTGAGGGTGCTCTGCTCGCGCCGCAGCTCGGAGCGTCCGACGGACTCGCCCTGGCGCGACGTCTGGCCCACGAAGATCCACCGGTCGTCTCCGTATTTGTCCGTGATGGCATCGGGCGCACCGTAGCCTGGAGCCTTTCCGTAGCGCCAGGTGACGGGTTTGACGCCCATGGACGCGCCGAACAGATACCGCGCGGTGACGACACCGTTCAGCGGGTCGCCCGCCAACCGCCCGGCGCCGCCGAGCGTGACGTCGACGCGGAAGTCGGGCCGGCGATATGCGGCCACGAGGAACGAGCCGTCGACGACGCGCTCGTACGGGACGAAGTCGTCGTTGTCGGGACTCGGCTCCTGGCCCGGCTGGCGCTCCGCCGGCGCCTGCGGCTTCGGGCGGTCGGAGGCGAGGATCGCGCGTATTGAGTAGTCGCCAAGCGTGCCCTCGGCTGGTAGTGCGAACGTCCACTCGGCGCTGCTCCACGCGGTGAGCGGTACGGTGCGCTCATCGACGAGCTTGTTCTGCCCGTCGCGCACGCTGACGAGCACCGGCGTGCCTTCTGGCAGCAGCCGCACGCCCGTCGGCGTGTTCTGCCGCAGAATAGCCTTGAACGTGACCGTCTCGCCGAGTTTGTAGACGCCGCGATCGGTGAAGACGCTGCCGCGCAGCAGCGGGTCGCGCTCGTTCAGATTCGCAAACGTGTTGAAGTCCCACGGCAGGATGCCCTCGTTCCAGTCGCTGCCCACATACGCGACGTCGCCGTCTTTCTCTGCCGTGACCAGGAACGCAAACCGATCCCAGTTCTCCGGATCGCGTAGCGGCGTGTCGGGCGCCATCGCCACACCGTCGGCGCCGGTCGTGCCGCGCCAGAACGTCTGGTTGTCGGTGCGCACGATCGATACGGCGGCGCCCGGCACGGGCGCCCCCGTGTCGAGCCTGGTCACGAACACGAGCGTGTTCTGCGGGCTGTCCTTCACCGTGATGCCGAGGTTCGTGACCTGCACGATCGAGGCGCGCGTGGCCGGCCGCCCGCTGCCGGTGGTGCGCCGGGTGCGTGCCAGCATTTCTCCGTCGCGCACCGCCGCCCACACCAGGCCCGTGCCGCCGGGCGCGAGCGCGCTCGACACGTCGAGCCCGTGCGACTGCACGCGGTCGGGCGTCACGGTGAGACGCCGCGCCACGCCGTCGCCGGGCGGCGCTACGGAGAAGGCGTTAGCCAACTGCGACTGCAGCGTGGTCATGAGCTGCGCGGGGTCGAGCCTGAACACCCACTGGGTGATCGTGCGCAGGTTGCGCGCGTAGAAGGGCAGCTGCGGTCCGCCGTCTTTCTCCCACACGCCGTGGCCGGCGCCGAAGCTCGTGAACGCCGTGGCGTGCCAGTTGTCGACGATGTTCAGCCACGGGTAGCCCAGCGTCTGGCCGTCTTCAGACGCGAGTGTTGCCGGCGCCGACACGGCGTATTTGCGGTTGGGTGGCTGCACGGCGAAGCCGGCGTCTTCGAGCGTCAGGTAGCGGCTGGATTCCGGCGCGAACTCGCCGCGCGACGGACGCGTGGCGGGCTTGCGCACCGGCTGCGGCGTGGCCGTGCT
>JANNEJ010000899.1:0-3213 GCA_031378585.1 Acidobacteriota bacterium
CTCCTGGCGGGCGGCGGCACGGCCTCGGGGCCGGTGTCGTTCATGAAGGGCTTCGACGCGTTTGCCGGCGTCATCAAGTCGGGCGGCAAGACGCGCCGTGCCGCCAAGATGGTGATCTTGAACGCCGAGCACCCCGACATCGTCGAGTTCATCAGTTGCAAGGTCGAGGAAGAGAAGAAGGCCTGGGCGCTCATCGACTCGGGCTACGACGGCTCGTTCAACGGCGTGGCCTATTCCTCGGTGTTCTTCCAGAACTCCAATAACTCCGTGCGCGTGACCGACGAGTTCATGCGCGCCGTGCTCGATGACGGCGTGTGGCAGACCCGCGCGGTCACAAACGGCGACGTGGTCGACACCTACAAGGCGCGCGACCTGATGCGGCTCATCGCCGAGGGTACCTGGGTGTGCGGCGATCCGGGCATGCAGTTCGACACGACCGTGAACGAGTGGCACACGAGCCCCAACACGGCGCGCATCAACGCGAGCAATCCCTGCTCCGAGTACATGTTCCTCGATGACTCGGCGTGCAACCTGGCGTCGATCAACCTGATGACGTTCGTGAAGAGCGACGGCGAGTTCGACGTCGACGGCTTCAAGGCCGCGTGCCGCACGCTCATCACGGCCCAGGAGATCCTGGTCGACAACTCCAGCTACCCGACCAAGGCCATCGAGAAGAACAGCCATGCCTACCGGCCGCTCGGCCTCGGCTACGCCAACCTCGGCGCCCTGCTGATGTCGCGCGGCCTGCCCTCCGACAGCGACCTGGGCCGCGACTACGCCGGCGCGATCACCGCCGTCATGACGGGTGAGGCCTACGCGCAGTCGGCGCGGATCGCGCGCGACCACGGCGGTCCGTTTGCCGGCTACGAGGCGAACCGTGAGCCGTTCCTGCGCGTGATGCGCAAGCACCGCGACGCGATCAAGGACATCACGGCCAAGCACGTGCCGGCGGATCTCTACAACGGCGCGAAGCAGTCGTGGGATGAAGCCGTGGAGCTCGGTGAGGACTTCGGCTACCGCAATGCGCAGGCCACGGTGCTCGCGCCCACGGGCACCATCGGTTTCATGATGGATTGCGACACGACCGGCGTCGAGCCCGACATCGCGCTCGTGAAGTACAAGAAGCTGGTCGGCGGCGGGATGATGAAGATCGTCAACCAGACCGTGCCGATGGCGCTCAGGAAGTTGGGCTATACCGCGTCGCAGGTGGCCGACATCGTGCATTACATCGACGAGCAGGAGACGATCGAGGGCGCGCCGCACCTGCTCGAGCGCGACCTGCCGGTCTTTGACTGCGCGTTCAAGGCGTCAAACGGAGAACGGTCGATTCACTACATGGGCCACATCAAGATGATGGGCGCCACGCAGCCCTTCATCTCTGGCGCGATCAGCAAGACGGTCAACGTGCCGAAGGACGCCACGGTCGAGGAAGTCGAGCAGGCCTACCTCGAGAGCTGGCGTCTGGGCGCCAAGGCCATCTCGATCTACCGCGACGGCAGCAAGCGGTCACAGCCGCTCAACACCAGCAAGGACACGACGACCGCGGCGCAGCTGCCCAAAGAGGCGATTGCCGCCGCCGTGGCCGCGGCGATGGCGGCGCGCACGCCCGTGCGGCGCAAGCTGCCAGACGAGCGGCAGGCCATCACTCACAAGTTCGACATCGCTGGACACGAGGGCTACATCACAGTGGGCCTCTTCGAAGACGGCATGCCGGGCGAAATCTTCCTCGTGATGGCCAAGGAGGGCTCGACGATCTCGGGCTTTGCTGATGCCTTCGCGCAGGCCATCAGCTACGCGCTGCAATACGGCGTGCCGCTCGGTTCACTGGTCGACAAGTTCAGCCACGTGCGGTTCGAGCCGTCGGGCATGACGCGCAATCCTGACGTGCGCTTCGCCAAGTCGATTGTCGACTACATCTTCCGCTGGATGGCGTCGAAGTTCCTGTCGCCCGAGGCGCAGTATGCGGCCGGTGTGAATAACCGCGACGAGGCCGTGTCGGCCACCGCGACGGTGACCGAAACGGTGACCAAGTCGGTGTCGGTCGAGACGTCGGTGACGGTGCCGGCGCCGCCGGTGAAGTCGAAGTCGACGTTTGCGGCGATGCAGAACCAGGAAGACGCGCCGCCCTGCAGCACGTGCGGTTCGATCATGGTGCGCAGCGGCGCTTGCTACAAGTGCAGCAACTGCGGCACGACCAGCGGGTGCGCCTAGGGACTGTCACCGAGGGGGCAGCCCAGCGAGGTGACTGTTCCAGCTACTGACGACACGGGCGGGGTGGAGCAATCCACCCCGCCCGTTGTTCTTATGGGACTGTCACCGAAGTGGGGATCCAACGAGGTGACTGTCCCGGTGACAAGAGTCAGGGCCGGTGGTTGCGCAGCCAGGCTTTGCTGAGTATCCGATCAATGCAGGTCGGGATATCGCCGCTCGGCCGTCATGTAGATCGCGCGAAGACTCGTGAACTCACGACCTTGCAGGCTACCATTGTCCCGCGCCTTCGGCGTGACACTGCCGCCAGGCGGATCCGTCGCACGATCCTGATCAGCCTAAACATAGCCACAAGTGAATCAAGATGGCCAGTTTCTCGGCACGATACCCGCGGAGCTGGGAAAGCGGAGAAACGTGAAGAGGTCGCCGCCGGCCTCGTCCAGGCCGACGGCCAGCATTTGTGGCATCATCCGGCCACTTGGTGTGCCGTGCGGCACGTGACGATACCGGGATGACCCTGATGACTCGAACGACTCTCCGCAGTTGGACCGCGCTGGCAAGCCTCGTTGCGAGCGCGTGCGGCGGTGCAGCGCCCGCGCCCACCCCCGACGACGGCCCTCCCTTCGATCTGGTCGCCACGCGCCGGCTCATCGAGCAGCAGAACGAGCGCTTCACCAAGGCGCATCTCACGGGCGACAGCGCCACCATCGACGCGATGTTCACCCCGGACGCCAAGTCCTTTCCGCCCGGCGCCAACGCCGCGATCGGACTGCCGGCGATCCACGCCTTGACCATGGACTACCTCGAGGCCGGCGTCACCGAGTTTCGTGAGGAGACCACGGCTCTCTACGGGAACGCTGATTACGTCGTCGACGAAGGCACCTACGTCATGACCTACGGGCCCAACCACGTCACCGAGCGCGGCAAGTACGTGAACGTGTGGAAGCAGGTGGACGGGAGCTGGAGGATTCAGGCGAACATCTGGAACACCAGCGCGCCCGAGGC
>JANNEJ010000931.1:0-2088 GCA_031378585.1 Acidobacteriota bacterium
GGCCACGCATGTACTTCACGAGCCCGCGCAGGCGCCAGTAGACCGTCATCTGCCGAAAGCCGAGGTTCTCGGCAATGCTCCACCAGATGAGCCATGCCAGGTCGACAGGACGCCGGTAGCGCAGGAACGACGCCTGATCGAGCAGCAGCGTTGCCACACTCAGGATGAGGCCGATGCCGGTCGCCAGAGCGAAGAACAGCATCGCGAACGTGCGGTCGACAAGGCCCACCGCGAGCGAGGCGGCGAGAATGACGAGGCCAAGGGCCTCCACAACCGGTGCCAGCAGTTCCACGAGCACGAAGTACGGAAACACGACCACGCCCATCGCGCCGTACTTGGGATTGCCGATCAGTCGCCGATGCCGCCAGAGCGTGTCGACGAGACCGCGGTGCCAACGGTCACGCTGGCGACCGAGCACCCCCCACGACTCCGGCACTTCGGTCCACGCCGTGGGGTCGGGCACGAACACTACTTTGCTGGCCGTGCCGCGCTCGTAGCCAAGCCGTCGCAGTCGCACCACCAACTCCATGTCTTCGCCGACTGTGACTTGCAGCCAGCCGCCGGCCGCGATCATCGGCTCCCTGCGGAACAGCCCGAACGCTCCGGAGATGATGAGGTTGCCGCCCAGACGATTGAGGCCGAGGCGTCCCAGCAGGAACGCGCGCAAGTACTCGACGACTTGCACGCCCGCCAGCAGCGTGCGCGGCACGGTGACGTCGAGCACGCGTCCGTTCTTCGTCTCGACGGCATTCACCGGACGGATCGTGCCACCGGTGGCCACCACGTCGGGGTCGATCATCATGGGCCGTACGAGCCGCACGAGCGCGCCTCGCTCGATGAGCGTGTCGGCGTCAATGGCACACACGAGGTCGCCGCTCGCCAGGTTCACACCAACATTGAGGGCGTCGGCCTTCCCCCCGTTCAGTTTGTCGACGACGACGAGATTGGCGTGCCGCGCCGAGCGATATAGCGCCACGACGCCTTTGGTAGGCACCCGTGCGGCGTAGGCGCGGTAGACCTCGACCAGGGCGAACTCCTGGGTGAGCACGGCCACGGTGGAGTCCTTGCAGCCGTCGGCAATCACCACGACTTCCAGATTCGGGTAGTCGAGCGTGAGCAGCGACTGCACGCTGGCCGTGATCGTGGCCTCTTCGTTGTAGGCTGGCGCCAGGATGCTGATGGTTGGCGCGAGCCGTGACCCGACCACGATGTGATCGTTGATGCCGATGGCTTCGTGGCGCATGCGGCGCATCTCGACCACTGCGGCCACGAGCAGGCTCGTGTAGCAGATGTTGATGAGGCAGAAGTACATGAGCACGGCCGTCTCGACCGGTCCCATGATGGCCTCGACGACCGCGGCGAGGTACCACATCATGCCGCCGCTCCCGCTCCCGCTGCGGCGAGGTCGAGCGCGTAGCGCGCCACCGCCGACGCCACCAGGTCGTCCGAATCGCGCAGCCGGCGCAGGTAGATGAGGCCCGGCGCGCCAAAGGCGCGCAGGCAGAGTGCGGCCTGCCGGCGCACGTCCCAGACGGGGTCGTGCAGCAACGCGGCCACGCGCGCGGCGGCGGGCCAGTGGCCGAGGCTCGCGAGTGAACGCAGCGCCGCCTGGCGCACGGCGGCGTCGCCGTCGTCGAGTGCATGCGCCACAAGCGCCACGCCTTCCGCGCTGCCGAGCGCGCCGAGCAGCAGCACGGCGCGCGCGCGCACGTCGGCATGCGGCGAGGCCGCGAGCGTGCGGGCCGGCGCGAGCAGGCGGGCATCGGCCATCGTGAGCGCGACTTCGAGTGCGCCGAGGATGCCGGCGTGGTCGGCGGTTGCGATGAAGGCCATCAACGGCACGATGGCGTCGTGACCCAGGCGAACGAGCGTGTCTTGCGCGGCAAACCGGCACCGGCCGTCGCGGTCGCCCAGCATCTGCAGCAGCAGCGCAACGACGGCGGGCTCGGGGCGGTGAATAGCCCACTCCACGGCCTGGGCGCGCACGCTGGCATTGCGGTCGGTCAGCAGCCGAAGGACGACCGACGCCGGGTGGCCGACCAGCGCGCACAGCTTGGCGCCGAACAGGCGGCGCGACCAGAACCAGCT
>JANNEJ010000966.1:0-6185 GCA_031378585.1 Acidobacteriota bacterium
CCTGGGCACCGCGTCTGACCGTTCCTACTCCGGCCACCTCGTGGACCTGGACGGCGACGGCGACCTGGATGTGGTCGTCAGCAACGACGATCCCGATCCGAAGCTCGTGTATCTGAACGACGGCACGGGCCACTTCCGCCCCGGGTCACACTTCGGCCGGCCGGAGTGGTCCACGCGCAATGCCACCATCGCAGACCTGAACGCAGATGGTCGGCCCGACATCGTGGTCGCCAACCGCACCGGCGCCAAGCCTGGCGCCAACTACATCTGCTTCAATCAGGGAAAAGGGCGGTTCGACGCGGAGTGCCAGAAGTTCTCGGGCGAATCGGCCACGACCATCACCGCCGCCGATGTCACGGGCGACGGGCTCACGGACCTGGTGGTGCCGCATCGCGACGGCGGCCAGAGTCATGTCTACGTGAACGCGGGGAAGGGGGCGTTCCCCGCCTCGGTCCGAGTGCCGTTTGGGCCCGCCACCGCGCACATCCGCATGTCGGCCGCCGCGGATCTGAACGGCGACGGCCGCGAGGATCTCGTGGCGATCGACGAGAAGACGGGCGTGGCCGTCTACTTTGGCGAGTTGGACAACCAGCTGTCGGCGGCCGTGCCGATCGGCCTGGGCGACACGTCGCCGTATGCCCTCGCGCTTGGCGATCTGAATGGCGATGGCACGACCGACCTGGTCGTGGGCTACATCGAGGCGCGTCCGGCCGTGTTCTTCAACGACGGCTCTGGCCGCCGGTTCACGCCGGTGCTGTTTGGCGACGCGAAGGGCACGGCGTATGGCCTGGCCATTGGCGACGTCGACAAAGACGGCCGACTCGACATCGCGGTGGCGCGCTCCGAGGCACCAAACGTGCTGTATTTCGGCGGCACCGCGCGCGCACCGGAGCGCTGACGCGCCCATGTCAGGCCGACGCTTGGGCGCCCTCGCAGCCAGGCCCGCCGGGGTCGAGTCTGCCACCGGCGACTTGGCGGCAGGCCGACAGGTGCAGCCGCTTGTTGGCCGGGGAGCCAAGGCGTAGGATCCTGCTATGACGAAAGCCGCTTCTGCCCTACTGGCCGACGCCCTGCGTCTCAGCGAGTCCGCCCGGGCCGAATTGGCGGCCGAGCTCCTGGCCAGTCTGGACGGGCCTGCTGAAGCCGATGCCCAGCAGACGTGGGAGGCGGAGATCGGCCGCCGCATTTCCGCCATCGAATCGGGTGGCCTGCCACTCGATTCCTGGGATGACGTGAAGCAGCGCGTCGCCAAGGATGTCCTCGGGCGGTGAAGCCGGTTCGCATCGCGCCACCGGCCTCTGAAGAGTTCACCGAGGCGGTTCGGTGGTACGAGGACAAGCGCGTCGGACTTGGAGGTGAGTTCTACGACGCCGTCCTGCACACGGTTGGTTTGGTGCGTGAGCACCCCGAGATCGGAATGGCCGTTGGCGGGCTTTACCTGCATCGTCAATTCTTGGTCGACGGCTTTCCCTACAAGCTCATTTACCGCGAGCGCACCGACGATCTCTACATCGTCGCAATCGCCCACGCGAGTCGACGCCCTGGGTTCTGGAAGCAACGGCGGTAGCCTGCGCCGGCCAACCCGATTCGTTCAGCAACGCTCCGAGGGAGACATCATGATGCCGTTCACGAGATCGAACCGCGCGGTCGGGCCCATGCTTGTCGTCAGCGCGGCGCTGCTCATCGCTGGCGCCAGCTTCGCCGTTGGCCAGCAGACCCGTGGTCCCGCGCCGACCAGGCGCGTCATTCAACCCGGCGGCTACAAGCCCACGCCCTCCCCGCTCGTGCCGGGCATTCTGGTCGGCGACACGCTGTATCTGTCGGGCAGCACCGGCGGCGATCCGGTGTCGGGCCAGCTCGTGGCCGGCGGCCTCGAGCCCGAGATGAAGCAGATCATGGCCAACGTGCAGACGGTGTTGACCGCGGCCGACATGTCGCTTGGGGATGTCGTGGCGGTCACGACCTATCTGGCAGACATGAGCGACTTCGCCAGGTACAACGACCTCTATCGGTCGTACTTCCCAAACGGTGCCTACCCGACGCGGTCCACCGTGGCGGTGAAGGAACTGGCGCGTGGCGCGCGGCTCGAAGTGACGATGACGGCCGTGCGCAGTAAGTAGTCGCGGCGCCCATTCAAGACGAACGAGGAGAATCTCATGGTGCCAGTCCGTGTGCGTGTGATGGTTGCGATGGCCCTGTGTGTGGCGTCGGCCTCGACGTCGTTCGCGCAAGCCCCGGCCCCGGCCCCCGCCAACCCCCTATGGCATGAGCAGAAGGTCAAGAACTACCTGCCGCACATGACCTCGCCCGAAGTGCGCGACCTGCTGACCCGCACCGATATGGTGATCCTGACCGTCGGGTCGCTCGAGCAACACGGCTTGCAAGGACCGATCGGCACGGATGTTCTGAGCGTCGTCGAGCGCGCCAAGCTCATTGCCCAGAAGACCGACGTGCTGGTGGCACCGATTCTGTTTCCTGGCAATTCGCCCTATCACATGGCGTTTCCTGGCACCGTCACGCTGCCGGCCGAGACGATTCAGCTCGTGTATTTCCAGGCCGCACAGAGCTTAATCGCGTCTGGCTTCAAGCGGTTCCTGTTCCTGAACGGTCACGCCGGCAACGCCGCCATCGTGCAGTACGTCGTCGACCGCATCAACCACGAGACGGCCGGTATCGCCGTGGAACTCGACGCCGCCGCACAGCCGTTTCTTACGCGCTCGACGCGCCAGGAGCCGCGGGCGTTCGATCGGCACGCCGGCGTGAGCGAGACGTCGCGGTCGCTGTATCTCACGCCCAGCCTGGTGAATCTGAGCGCCGGTCGCACGGCGCCGCTCACGTTGCCCCCGCATCTTGCCAGGATCCTGCCCGAGGTCGTGGCCGGCGACCCCACGGCCACACGCCTGTTCCTGGCCGAGGCGCTGAAGGCTGAAGAGACAGGGAAGGGCACGACCACCAAAGACATGACCGAGACGGGCGTCTGGAGCACGCTCGACGTGAAGACGGCCACAGCTGAACGCGGCCGCGACGAAACCGAGGCGTCGGTCAACGCGGCCGTGGCGTTCATCGAGCGCTGGAAGCAGCTGCGACCCCTCGGCACGAAGTGAGGCATCACATGCCCGATGTCGTCATCAGTCTTGGCTCGCACCTGTTCGGTGCGCGGCTCGAAACGGCCGCCGCGCCTCACACCTGCGCGGCCTTCCGCCGGCTGCTGCCTTTTGTGAGCCAGGTGATTCACGTGCGCTGGAGCGGCGAGGCCATATGGGCGCCCCTCGGGGACCTGTCGATCGGCGTGGCGCCAGAGAATGCCACGAGTTACCCTCATCCCGGCGAAGTGCTCTGGTACCCGGGCGGCGTGAGTGAGACCGAACTGCTCATCGCCTATGGACGCACGCACTTTGCCAGCAAGGCCGGGACGCTGGCCGGCAATCACTTCCTCACGATCACTGACGGACTCGACCAGTTGCCGATGGTTGGCACACACGTGCTGTGGCACGGCGCCCTGCCGCTGACGATCGCGGCAGCCTGACCATCGCAGCGGCCTGACGAGCGCAGAGGGGACCAGCTCATGAATCGACGCCGCTTTAGCCAGCATCTGGCCGCCACGGTAGGCGCGATGTCGCTCGGCCGGGTCGCACGCGGCGAAGGTGCGGCGGTTGCGCCGTCGCTGCGGGTGGACGGCGACCGCATCAATCGCCATCTTCTCGAGCTGTCGGCCTTTGGCAAAAACCCCTACGGCGGGGTAAGCCGCGTGGCCTATTCGGACTTCGACACGCAAGGACGCGCGTGGGCCATGGACGTGATGCGGCAGGCTGGGCTGGCCGTGAGCATCGACCCGGCGGGCAACATCTTCGGCCGTCGGGCCGGCAGCAATCCGGCGCTCAAGCCGCTCATGTTCGGGTCGCACATCGACTCGGTGCCATCGGGCGGCAACTACGACGGCGACGTGGGCTCGCTGAGCGCCATCGAGGTGGCGCGCACGCTCAGCACCAGCAAGCTCGTGACGAGGCACCCGCTCGAGATCGTGATTTTTCAGAACGAGGAAGGCGGCACCGTGGGCAGTCGCGCGCTCATTGGCGAAGTGCACGCAAACGACCTCGCGATCAAGAGCAACAGCGGCAAGACCATCGGCGACGGCATCACGTTCATTGGCGGCGACGTGACGAGGCTTGCGTCTGTCGCGCGTCAGCCGGGCGACGTCGCGGCGTATGTCGAGCTGCACATCGAGCAGGGCGGGAACCTCGACCGCGAGAAGCTCGACATCGGCGTGGTGGAGGGCATCGTGGGCATCGGGCAGTGGGAGGTCACGGCCGAGGGCGCTGCCAACCACGCGGGCACGACCGCCATGGTCGACCGGCGCGATAGCCTGCTGGCCACCGCGCGCTACATCGACATGGTGAATCGCGTCATCACCAGCACGCCCGGACGCCAGGTGGGCACAGTGGGGCGCGTGCAGGCATTCCCCGGAGCGCCGAACGTGATTCCCGGCAAGGCCGTGTTCACGCTCGAAATTCGCGATCTCGATCAAGCGAAGGTCGACGCGCTCTCGGCGAAGGTGCGCGCCGAGGGCGAGGCCATTGGCCGTGCGACCGGCTGCACGTTCAGCTACTCGTCGCTGCACCACAGCCGTCCGGCGATCTGCGACGAGCGGGTGAAGCACACCATCGAGACGTCGGCCCGCGGGCTCGGCCTGACGACCAGGCACTTGCCGAGCGGCGCGGGTCACGACGCGCAGCACATGGCGCGCCTGTGCCCGTCGGGGATGATCTTCGTGCCGTCGGTGGGCGGCATCTCGCACGCGCCCGCAGAATTCACCACGCCGCCGGACATCGTGAACGGCGCCAACGTGCTGCTGCAGACGATCCTGGCGCTCGACGCCGCCGCCTGGACGTAGTCGTCGCCGACCAACCGTTGTCTCGACGCCGGCCAGCCACTACGGCCGCACGAGCGCCGCGATCGCGGCCCAGTCGGCCTCGCGCCACATCTGCGCGTGTTGCACGCACCCCTGGGGCGGCGCGTCCCAGCGGTTGATCGGCGCCGAGTCGAGCCGGTCGCCGGCGACCTTCGCGCAGCGCCCGAAGTCACGGATGAACAGAATCTGCGGCGCCGTGCGCGGCAGCGACAGGTCGAAGTACTCCCAGTTCGTGCGCACGATCTCCCGGCAGCCGGGTGCCGTGTCGGCCGGCACGATCGTCCCGCCGAGCGAGTACCGCCCCTCTTTGTCCTGCGCCGACGTGAGCGCGACGTAGCAGGCTGGCGCGGCAGCCTCGGCCGGCGACAAGGCCGCCAGGCGGCGTGACGCATCGGCGTGGGCCTCGATCGCATTCCAGTACCAGGCGCCCACGGCATCGTGCTGAGGATCGGCATCGCCCCGAGCCTGCTGGCGCAGCACCAGGATCTCGTTTTCGAGGGAACGCTGACGTGCGCCGTAATTTGACGGGCGGCTCGTGCGCAGCTCGCCGTTGGTCTTCTCGAAGGCGTCGCGCTTCTGCTGCTCCCATGCCGGCGCCGTCACTTCCTCGAGCTTCGCTTTGTAGCCGGCCAGTCGGCTCTCGGCGGTCTGGCGGTCTTTCTCGAGCTTGCCCATGGCGGCCTTCAATGCGCGGGCCAGGGGCACTGGGGCCCAGGGGTCGCGGCCGGCGCGCGCGACGACGAGCGATTCCCCCTCGTACACCGGGAGGCCCGCCCACGTGGCCGTCACGCGCGGGCGCAGGTAGAAAGACTCCGGCGGGCGGTCGCCGGGCCGAGGCTCCGAAAGCAACTCGCCCTCTGTGCCGATGGCCCCGGGCATCCGGTTGAAGTCGAAATACACCGACTCGGTCTCGCCTCGGACGCTCTGCCGCCATTTGCCGTTGGTCTCGATGTCCTCGTGCCGGAAAGGAAACAAGCCCGAGCTGTATGTGAGGGGCACGCGGCCGAGTGGCGTCGTCTCTGGCAGCACGAACGGGTCGAAGTAGTCGAGCGTGCGTGAATCCATCACCCAGAAGCCTTCGCCCCTCGCCCCATTCGGCGTGGCCTTCAGCACCGCAGTGAACGCATCGAGCGTGGCGTTCATCTGGGCGCGCTCGGCCGCGGTCTGCGGCGGGATCAGCCGGAACGTGCCGCGCGATGCCTGCGGGCTCACTCGCCAGAACACCTTCCGCTTCCAGGCGTAGCGGGTGCGCGGGTTCGGCGACACCACCAGCCCC
>JANNEJ010001005.1:0-1666 GCA_031378585.1 Acidobacteriota bacterium
GGGCGCCCAGTTCATGGCCGACAGCCACTTCGACGCGATCGACGCGGAGTTCTGCCTGGCCGAGGGCGGCGGGGTGGTGCGACGCGGCGGCAAGGTCGTGCAGGCCAACATCGGCACGACCGAGAAGGAGCCGCGGCCCATAGAACTCATCGTGACGGGGCCGGCGGGTCACGGCTCGGTGCCGAACCAGTATAGCGCCGTGCTCGGCGTGGCCGCGGCCGTGGGCAAGATTGGCGCATGGAAACCGCCGCTGCGTCTGAATGAGACGACGGCCTCGTACTTCAAGAAGCTCACGACGATTGCCGAACCGGCCGTGGCCGAGCGGTATCGCGCGCTGCTGAACCCCGACCCGAAGGTGCACGGCCCGGCCGAGGACTGGATGCTCGTGAACGAGCCCGGGCACTGGTCGATGACCCACACCTCGCTCGTGCCTACGATCATGACGACCGGGTTCCGCTACAACGTCATTCCGTCGGAAGCCAAGGCCACGCTCGACGTGCGGCTGCACCCCGATGAAGACCAGGAGAAGTTCCTCGACCAGGTGCGCAAGGTGATCAACGACCCCAAGGTGGAAGTGCGTTGGGCGCGCGATCGCTACCGGCCCGCCGGCGGCTCACGGCTCAACACCGAGGCCTTCACGGTGATCGAAGCGCAGATCACCAAGCACTACAACACCGTGACGCTGCCCACGATGGGCACCGGCGCCACCGACATGTCGAACATCCGCGCCAAGGGCCCGCAGTGCTACGGCATCGGCCCGGCGCTTGACTCGGAAGATGCCCAGAAGGGTTTCGGCGCGCACAGCGATCAGGAGCGCATCCTGGTCGCGGAGCTGCACCGCTTCGTCCGGTTCCAGTACGACGTGGTGATGGAGCTCGCCCGCACGAAGTGACGGGGGGCTCGGAATCTGGGGCTGGGGGCTAGGGGCTGGGGGCTGGGGGCTGGGGGCTCGAGGAAAGACACATGAACGCAGTCACGCTGTCACACTGCCGCACGCTCTCACCGTGGTGCTGTCTCGCTGCAACGCTGACGGTCGCCACGGCGATCGCGCTCGCGGCGTGCTCGTCTCCGCCAGCGCCCACGACAGACATCTACGACCTCGTCATCGCCAACGGGCGGGTGATGGACCCTGAGTCGAAGCTCGACGCCGTGCGGCACGTTGGTATCCGTGCGGGACGCATCGAGGCGCTCTCCGGGACGCCGCTCCAAGGCACGAGGATTGTGGACGCCACGAACCACGTCGTGGCGCCAGGATTCATCGACCTCCACGAGCACGGCCAGCAGGAAGAGGCCTACGCCATGATGGTGCGCGACGGCGTCACCTCGGCCTTCGAGCTCGAGGTCGGCACCGGCGATGTCGCGGCGTGGTACGAGGCCCGCAAGGCCGGCCAGCTCGTGAACCACGGCGTGGCCATCGGGCACATCCCCGCGCGCATGAAGGTCCTGGGCGACCCGGGCACGGGCCTGCTGCCGGCCGGCATCGGGGGCAGCGGCACGGCCACCGAGGCGCAGTTGACCGAGATGGAGGCCATCTTGAAGAAGGGTCTCGCCGAGGGCGCGGTGGCCGTTGGCTTCGGCAGCGCCTACACGCCCGGCGCGCCCATGGCGGAGTTCGAGCGGATGTTCCGGGTGGCGGCCGGGGGGAACGCGTCGGCGCACATTCACA
>JANNEJ010000042.1:0-2778 GCA_031378585.1 Acidobacteriota bacterium
GAACATCACCATGGCTCGCCCCTTGTCCGCGCGGGGTTCGCCCTCGACGCCGACGCGGCATCATACGCCGAGTCGGCAGTCTACGGGGCGACTGTGGCGAGGCCGACGGCTGCGGCCAGGTCTACGTGTTGGCGAGCGTCGGCACCTGCCGGCTGCCGATCAGCCGGCGGTCCGCCGTCACCAGTCGAAGGTCGTGCACCAGGGCCGTCGCCACGAGAAACCGGTCGGCGGGATCGTCGTGTCCGAGCGCGATCGTCTCGCTCCGGATCGCGATCTCCTGGTTCATCGTGGCCTCGTGCAGGGGAAGCTGGGCCAGCGCCCGTCGCACCCACTTCTCTGGAGTTGGCTCGAGAATCACCCGCTTCTTGCGCGCCAGGACGAGTGCCTCCCACACGCTGATCGGCGACAACCAGAGGGCGTTCTTCGGGTCGTCAAGGGTCCGCCGCACGCGCGCCGACAATCGTGCCGGTTCGAGCGCGCTCCAGAGCCAGATGTGCGTATCCAGCAGTAATTTCACTTTCGAAGTACGTCCCAATCCTGCGCCGACGTCGCCGGTGACACGAGGTCTCCGACGATGCGGCCGGTGGCCCGCATCGTGCCCAGCCAACTCGCCTTCGGCTGGGCGGGCGGGGGCGGATTGACCTGGGCCACGGGTTCACCCGTGCGCGTGATCAACAGTGGCCGACCGGTGCGTTTCACCCGGTCGAGCCGTGCGAGGCAGGTAGCCTTGAACGTCGAGATATTCACCGTCTCCATATGGTCAGTCTAACCATGGTCGCCGCTCATGGTCAACCGGGTCGATCCCATTTCAGTACGACGGCCGCGGGCGCTACTGCGCCGCGATGTTGGGCTTGCCCTGGCGCAACACGAACTTCTGAATCTTGCCGGTCGCCGTCTTGGGTAGCTCCGCCACCGTGGTGAAGCTGTGCGGCGTCTTGAAGTGGGCCAGGTGCTCGCGGCAGAACGCCCGCAGCTCGGCGGGCGTGGCCGCGGCGCCGACACGGAAGATCACGAACGCGTGCGGTGCTTCGCCCCACTTCTCGTCGCGCAAGCCCACCACCGCCACTTCCTGCACGGCAGGGTGCCGCAGGAGCGTGGCCTCGACTTCCACCGACGAGATGTTCTCGCCACCGCTGATGATCACGTCCTTCAGTCGGTCGCGGATCTCGATGTAGCCGTCTGGATGCACGACGGCGGCATCACCCGAGTGGAACCACCCGTCGCCCATGGCGGCGTCGGTCGCCGCGGGGTCGCGGTAGTAGCCAGCCATCACGACGTTGCCGCGCACCACGATCTCGCCTTGCGTCTGTCCGTCCGGCGGCACTTCGGCGCCAGCGCCGTCGACGACACGCACTTCCCCGCCCGTGAGCTGCTCCACGCCTTGCCGGGCTTTCTGCTGCGCAGCCGTCAGCGGCGTCAGCGTGGCGTGTTCGGGGAGCGGCTCGCAGATCGTCATGAGCGGCGAGGTCTCGGTGAGTCCGTAGAGCTGCGTGACGACCCAGCCCAGGTCCTCTTCCACGCGCTGAATGGTGGCCGCCGCCGGCGGAGCCCCGGCGGTCAGCACCCGCACGCCGCGTGGCGCGCCGGCCTTGAGGGCGTCGGACGCGTTGGCCAGCCCGATGAGCACGGTGGGCGCGGCGCATAGGAACGTGACGGCTTCGTCGGCGACCAGCCGGAAGACGGCCGCGGGCTCCACTTTGCGCAGGCACACATGGCACCCGCCAATCGCCGTCACGATCCAGGTGAAGGTCCAGCCGTTGGCGTGGAACATCGGCAGCGTCCACAAGTACCGGTCCGCCGGTGTCATCGGCATATGCACGAGCATGCCGACGGCATTCACCCAGGCGTTCCGGTGCGTGATCATGACGCCTTTGGGACGAGACGTCGTGCCGCTCGTGTAGTTGATGGTGAGCAGGTCGCGCTCGTCCACGGCCGGACGCTCGGGCTCACCGGTTGCCTCTGCCACGAGCGTCTCGTAGTCGAGCCAGCCGGCGCGCGCGCCGCTCAGCGCCACGAAGTGACGCACGCCTGCCAACTGCGCGCGAATGCCGTCCACCGCGTCGAGGTAGTCGGCATCCACGCACACGACTGTGGCGCCGCTGTGCGCTATCAGGTACTGGAACTCTTCGGTCGACAGGCGGAAGTTGATGGGCACGAGCACCGCGCCGACCTGCGGCACCGCGTAGAACGACGCCAGCTGCGCGTGCGTGTTGGGCGAGATGTAGGCAACCCGGTCGCCCTTCGCCACGCCGAGCGTCTGCAGCGCCACCGACCAGCGATCGCAGCGCTCGAAGAACTGCGCGTAGGTCCAACGAACCGGGCCATCGACAACCGCCTCGCGGCCGGCATAGAGCCGGCGCGCGCGGCGCATGAACTCGAGTGGGGTAAGCGGAATCTCCATGGGCGGCTCGCTGCGGTTGGGCGGATTCTATCGCGCCTCTGGGCCGACGCAAGGCCAGCTTGAGGCCGGCTCGAGGGCGGCGCGAGGCCGGCGCGAGGCCGGCGTGAGTCCTTGACACGCTCCCGCAGGGGTGCGAGCATCCCGGTATCTGCGGAGGTCACTGGTGAGTCACGGCGTGGTCAAACTCTGGATTACGGGTCTTGTCGCCGCCGCGGCCGGCGTGGCGCTCGCGGTCACCGCCATGCCGGTATCGGGCCAGGCCCCGCGCGCGGCGATTCCGCGCACTGCCGACGGCAAGCCGAATCTGAACGGCATCTGGCAGGCGCTCAACACCGCCAACTGGGATATCGAACCGCACTCCGCACGGCCCGCGCTCG
>JANNEJ010000090.1:0-14110 GCA_031378585.1 Acidobacteriota bacterium
ACCCGTGGCGGTGGCGCAGGACATGGCCGGCATGGCTGCCAGCGCAATGCCCGAGCGCGTGCCGGTGGACGTCACCCCGTCGATGCTGCAGGCGCTGGGTGTCCGGATTGAGGAGGTCGGGCGAGAGTCGTTGACCCAGACCATCCAGGCCGTCGCGACCGTCGCGCCGGACGAGGCGCGCATCTCCCACGCACACACGCGGGTCAGTGGGTGGGTCGAGCAGCTCGACGTCAACACGACCGGCGAAATGGTGCGCGCCGGCCAGCCGCTCGCCCGCATCTTCTCGCAGGAGCTGCTGTCGTCCCAAACCGAGTACCTGGCGGCCCGTCGCGCCACCGCCGCATCGGGCATCGCGAGCGCGGTCATTGCCAGTGGGCGCACACGCCTCACCGTGCTTGGCATGTCGCCCGAAGAGATCACCGAGATCGAACAGACGGGCGAGCCCAAGCGGCTCGTGACCCTGGTGGCCCCGCGCAGTGGCGTGGTCGTGAACCGCGGGATCAGCGTGGGCACGGCCGTGGATCCGTCCACGCCGCTGCTCACGATTGCGGATCTGTCGCGCGTCTGGGTGTTGGCCGAAGTCCCGGAGGCGGGGATGGCGGCTATCCGGCTCGGCAGCACCGCCCGTCTGGAGTTCCCCGCCTCTGGCCGTGACCCGTTTGCGGCTCGTGTGGACTTCCTGTACCCGACGCTCACGGAGCGCACGAGGACGCTTCGGGTGCGATTCTCGGTCGGCAATCCCAGAGGCACGCTGCGACCGGGCCTCTACGGCAACGCGATCTTCGAACTGCCGGGGGCCACGACGCTCACCGTGCCGCGCGACGCCGTGGTCGATACCGGACGCCAGCAGCACGTGTTCGTCTCGACGGGCGACCGGTTCGAGCCCCGCCCGGTCACTCTCGGCGTGCAACTGGCCGATCGCATCGAGATTCTCTCCGGGCTGACGGCGGGCGAGCGGATCGTCTCTGCGGGCGTCTTCCTGCTCGACTCCGAGAGCCGGTTGCGTGCCACGGGCGGCATGGGCGGACACGCCCACGGTGCGTCCCCGACCCCTCAGGGCGCCGCCGCACCGCCCGAGGCCCGCCCGGCCACTCCGCCGCCCGACGCGCATGCCGGGCACCGGGAGTAACCGCCATGGTCGAACGTCTCATCGAATTGTCGGCCAAGCACAAGTGGATCGTGTTCGGCATCGTGCTGGTGCTCACCGCGTGGGCGGTGGATTCCGTCCGGAAGACGCCGCTTGATGCGCTGCCCGACATCTCCGATCCGCAGGTCATCGTCTACACCGAGTGGATGGGGCGCAGCCCGGATCTGGTGGAGGACCAGATCACCTACCCGCTCGTCCGCACGCTGCAGAGCACGCCTGGCGTCGTGACCGTGCGCGGCTACTCGATGTTCGGCATGAGCTTCACCTACGCGCTGTTCAACGAGGGCACCGACATCTACTGGGCCCGTACGAGGGTGCTCGAGCAGCTGGGCCGCGTGCAGCAGCTGCTGCCGCCAGACGTGACGCCGACACTTGGGCCGGACGCCAGCGGCGTGGGCTGGGTCTATCAATACGTGTTGAAGGACGACACCGGACGGATGGACCTGGCCGAGCTCCGCGCCTTCCAGGACTTCACGGTGCGTCCGGCGTTGCAGGCTGTGGCCGGCGTGGCGGAGGTGGCCTCGCTCGGCGGGTTCCAGCGCCAATACCAGATCATCCTCGACCCCGACCGTTTGGTCGGCTTTGGCCTCACGCTCGGCGATGTCACGAGGTCGGTGCGTGACGCCAATGCCGAAGTCGGCGCTCGCGTTCTCGAACTGGCCGGCCGCGAGTACGTGCTGCGCGGACGAGGTTACGTGAAGGACCTGGCCGATCTCGAAAAGAGCGTCGTCACAGTGGGCCCTGGCGGCATCCCGATCCGGCTTGGTGACATCGCCCGCGTGCAGTTCGGGCCAGACATCCGCCGGGGCGCCGCCGACTACAACGGCACCGGCGAGACGGTGGGCGGCATCGTCGTGATGCGCATCGGCTCGAACGCCCTGGAGGTGATCCGCGCGATTGAAGCACAGAGTGACACCCTGCAACTGCCGGAAGGGGTGCGGCTCATCCCCACCTACGACCGTTCGGAGCTGATCGTGGGCGCGGTCGCCACATTGACGAACACGCTGATGCAGCAGGCGGTGATCGTCACGATCATCTGCCTCGTGTTCCTGTTCCACGCCCGTTCGGCCCTGGTCGTGATGATCGTGCTGCCGCTGTCGGTGCTGATGTCGTTCATCGGCATCCGCTACCTGGGCTTGACGTCGAACATCATGTCGCTTGGCGGCATCGCGATCGAGATCGGGGAACTCGCCGATGCCGTGATCGTGCTGATCGAGAACGCGCATGTGCGGCTCGCGGCGGCGCCGAAAGACAGCGATCGCCAGCGCGTGATCGTCGATGCGTGCAAGGAAGTGGGCCGGCCGATCTTCTTCTCGCTGCTGCTCATCACGATCAGCTTCCTGCCCATCTTCACGCTGGCGGGGCAGGCCGGGCGGTTGTTCACGCCACTTGCCTACACCAAGACCTTCGCCATGTTCGCCGCCGCGATCCTGTCGATCACGCTGGCGCCGCCGCTGATGGTGCTGCTGCTCCGGGGCCGCTTCCGTACCGAGGCCACCAATCCGGTCAGCCGGCTCCTCAGCGCCGTGTACCGGCCGATCGCCGTGCTCGTGGTGCGCTTCCGGTTCCTCGTCGTGGCGGCGGCTCTGGTGCTCATGATCGCCACGGTCCCCGTGTTCCAACGCCTGGGCTCGGAGTTCATGCCGCCCCTCGATGAGGGCTCCCTGCTCGTGATGCCCACGACGTTTCCGGGGATCGCCATCGAGGAGGCGCGCCGGGCGCTCGTCGCGCAGGACCGCATCATCATGGCCTTCCCCGAGGTCCAGTCCGTGCATGGCAAGGCCGGGCGAGCCGAAACGGCGACCGACCCGGCGCAGCTCGACATGATCGAGTCGGTGATTGCGCTCAGGCCACGCGAGCAGTGGCCGACGCGCTACACGGGTCGCTGGTACAGCCCGTACGCGCCGGACTGGGCCAAGCAGGTGGCACTGCGACGGGTCTGGCCCGAACAGGAGGCGCGCAGCCTGGCACAGCTCGCCAGAGACCTCGACAGCGCGTTGCGGATGCCGGGCTACCAGATGGCCATCGCCCCGCCGATCCGGACGCGCATCGACATGTTGACGACCGGCGTGCGAACACCCGTCGGCATCAAGGTGTTTGGCGACGATCTGATTGAGATCGAGCGCCTCAGCGTGAGCCTGGAGGGCATGCTCAGACAGGTGCCCGGCACGCGCAGCACCTTCGCCGAGCGCCAGACGGGCCGCGAGTATATCGACATCGCGCCGAACCGCGACGCGATTGCCCGCTACGGCCTGACCGTCCGCGACGTGCAGGACGTGGTCGAGGCCGCCATTGGCGGCATGCCCGTCTCGACCGCCATCGCCGGGCGCGCACGGTTCTCCATCAACATCCGACTGGCGGCCGACTATCGCGCCGACCCCCAGGCTCTTCGCGCGCTGCTCGTACCGGTGCCGTCCATGGGTAGTCTCAGCAACGCGGGAGACGGGACCAACACGGGCGCCGGTGTCGGCGCGTCTACTGCGATGGGAGGCGCCTCGGGGTCGAGCGCCTCAGGCGGCGCCATGGGAATGGGAGGCGGCAGGGCGCAGGCGGGAGCCGCGCCTCCCGCTCTGTCGGCGAACCTCCTGCAGCCGCCGATGGCGGGGAGCGCACAGGCGGGTCCCGATCTCCTCGAGCAGTGGCGACAGCCTGGGGCCTCGGTCCCGCTCGGGCAACTCGCCGATGTCCGGGTCACCAGCGGTCCTCCGATGATCAAGGACGAAAACGGCGTGCTCGTCGGCTACGTCTTCGCCGACATCGACCAGACGCTGCGCGACCTCGGGGGCTGGGTGGAAGACGCCAAGGCCGTCGTGGCGTCGCAATTGGTGCTCCCCGCCGGCTACCGCCTGCAGTGGACGGGGCAGTACGAGTTCCTCGAGGCGATGGAGGCGAGGCTCCGGTATGTCATCCCGCTCACGTTGTTACTCGTCGTCGTGCTGCTCTACATGGCGATGCAGGGATGGCCGCAGACCTTCCTTGTCCTGTCGAGCCTGCCCTTTGCCGTGGCCGGAAGCGTCTGGTTGCTGGCGTACATGCACTACAACCTGTCCACGGCCGTATGGGTGGGGCTCATCGCCGTGGCGGGCGTGGCCGCCGAGACGGGCATCGTGATGGTGGTCTACCTGGACGAGGCCTTCGCGCGCTTCATGCGGGAGGGGCGTATCCAGACCCCCGCCGACGTCGATGCCGCCGTCGTCGAAGGCGCGTCCGCCCGCGTGCGACCGCTGCTGATGACGGTTGCCACGACCGTGCTCGGCCTCTTGCCCCTGCTGTGGGAAGGCGGCGTCGGCGCCGACGTGTCGGCGCGCACGGCCGCGCCGGTCGTGGGCGGCTTGTGGTCGTGCTTGCTCCTCACCCTGCTCGTGCTGCCGGCCGGCTATGCGATGTGGCGCCGCGGTCAGGTGCGGAGGGCGAACACTGCCGCCGCGCACATCGCACTCGTCGGCAACGCCTCCGCCCAGGTCAGTGACGTCGTTTCCGCCGCCACACGCTTGCCGGGCACTGACGCGACACCCGGACCCAAACCGAATGGGAACTCGGAGGAGTTGTCATGAGCACGGCACCGAACATCCCCTCGCCGACCAGCATTCAGAACCCGCACACGGCCCTCGGGCCGGCCGCCCCAGTTGGCCTCTCCTCGGCCGACGCCGAGCGCCGGCTGGCCGAGTTCGGCCGGAACGAGATTCGTCGAGAGCGGTCGACATCACCGATTGCGCTGCTGCTGCGCCAATTCACCAGTCCGGTGATCTGGTTGCTCCTGGGCGCCGCCATCATCTCCGCGCTGGTCGGCGAGTTCCTCGATGCGGGTGCGATCAGCGCCATCGTGCTCGTCAACGCGGCGATCGGATTCTTCCAGGAACATCGGGCCGAGCGCGCGGTGATGGCGCTGCGATCGATGACCGCGCCACGCGCCCGGGTCATGCGCGACGGTCAGAGCCTCATGCTGCCCGCCGATGTCGTGGTCCCCGGCGATCTCCTCGTGCTCGAGGCCGGCGACGTGGCTGCCGCGGACGCGCGACTTCACACCGCGCACGCCCTGACCACGAATGAAGCGCCCTTGACCGGAGAAAGCGCACCGGTGGCCAAGGACACCACGCCGACGGGCGCCGGCACACCGTTCGCCGAGCGCCATGATTTCGTCTTCATGGGTACGTCCGTGACGACCGGGACCGGACTCGCCGAGGTCGTGGCGACGGGCATGCAGACCGAACTCGGGAGGATCGCCCACCTGCTGGCGACGGCCGAGGAATCGGTCACGCCGCTGCAACGGCGGCTGGCGAAGGTCAGCCAGACGTTGCTGTACCTCTGCGGCGGCATTGTCGCTGTCGTAGCAGTCGCGGGACTGCTGCGCGGGTGGCCGCTGATGCAGGTGTTCATGGCGGCCGTCTCGCTCGCCGTCGCTGCGGTGCCGGAGGGGCTACCCGCGGTCGTCACGATCGCGCTCGCGGTCGGAGTGCAGCGCATGGCAGCGCGCAATGTGCTTGTCCGCCAGCTGCCAGCGGTGGAGACACTCGGCTGCGCGACCGTGATCTGTACGGACAAGACGGGCACGCTGACCACCGGGGTGATGCGCGTGCGCGAGCTCTGGGGACGTGACCACGGCACCTTGTTGTCTGCCGCCGCAGCGTGCTGCGACGCTGAGATCGGCCGCGATGGCCGGGCGGGCATTGGCGATCCGACCGAAGTGGCGATTCTGCTCGCCGCGGCCGAGCGCGGGATTCACCGTGCCGAGATCGAACGCACGAACGTCCGCATCACGGTGACCCCGTTCGACGCGGTGTCCACGCGGATGTCCATCGAGCGGGCCGACGGGCGGGTCTACATCAAGGGCGCCGTCGAGAGCGTCCTGCCGCTGTGCGTGGAGGGCACCGACGACATCGCGTCGGCCAACACGCAGATGGCCGAACGGGGTCTGCGCATCCTGGCGGTGGCGGTCGCGCCGGCGGCACCCGAGATCCGAGCGACGTGCCTCGGCCTGATCGGCATCGCGGACCCGCCGCGGACCGAGGCGATCGAGGCGGTCGCTGCTGCGCGTGCGGCAGGCATCACGACCGTCATGATCACGGGTGATCATCCTGTCACGGCTCGCGCGATCGCGCGCGAGCTGGGCATCCTGGCGAGTGCCGACCCCGCCGAGAACCTCGTCCACGCCAGGGCCACGCCCGAAGACAAGATCCGCATCGTCCGCGAGTGGAAATCGCGCGGCGCGGTGGTCGCGATGACGGGCGACGGCGTGAACGATGCGCCAGCCCTTCGAGAGGCCCATGTCGGGATTGCGATGGGCGTGACGGGCACGGAGGTGACCCGCGAGGCCTCCGACATGGTGCTGGCCGACGACAACTTTGCCAGCATCGTCGCGGCGGTCCGCGAGGGACGCGGCATCTTCGACAACATCCGCAAGACGCTGGTGTACTTGTTGTCTGGCAACACCGCCGAGCTCACGGTGATGCTCGTCGCGGCGCTCGGCGGCCTGCCGCTGCCACTCCTGCCCTTGCAACTGCTCTGGATCAACGTGGTGACCGACGGGTTTCCCGCGCTCGCCCTGGTCGTCGATCCCCCCGAAGACGATGTCCTTCAGCGTCCCCCACGACATCCAGACGAACCCATGCTGGGCCGGGAGCAGTGGCGCTTCATCGTGGCGACGGGGCTGTTGCAGGCCGCCACCACCCTGGGCGTGTTTGTGTGGGCCCTGAACGCACGCGACCTCACGGAGGCGCGCAATCTGGCCTTCTCGGTACTGGTCTTTGGCGAGCTGTTCAGGGCCTTCGCCGCCCGCAGCACGACCCGGGTGTTCTGGGAGGTCGGGGTGTTCACCAACGTCCGGCTGCTCGGTGTCGTCGTGTTCTCCGTGCTGATGCAGTTGGGTATCCATCACATTCCTGCCGCGCAAGCGGTGTTCGAGATTGGGCCCCTGTCAGCCGCGGACTGTCTCTTGACGCTGTTCGTGGCCTTGGGACCGGTGACGGCGATCGAAATCGGCAAGCTCGTCCGCCGACGGTCACGACGCCGGCACGAGATGCAGGTTGGGCGATCGCCCGTCGCGACGCCTTGAGTACCTACGTCAGTGTGCCTCAGGCGACTGACTGTCGCCGAAGGCGAAAGAGGTGAACATCATGAACACGATCAACATCGTCTCTATCAGTGCCGCCATCGTCATGACGGCTGCACCGCAATGGAGTTGGGCCGGCCAGGAGTCGACACCGGTCCGAGAGGGTCCGGTCTCGATCAGCGCGCTCGGCGGCGTGTCGGCCGGGAGTGGCCACGTTGGCGCGGCTGCTGGCCTCACCCTGAGTGTGGACGTCAGCGACAGAGTGTCGCTGGAGGGCCGCAGTGTGTACTTCGACCGCGGGCCGAGTCAGTCGGCCATGGACGTGAACCTCAGCGTGCTCGTGGACCTGATGACCGGGCGCCGGGCCGTGCCTTATCTGTCAGTGGGCGGTGGGCTGTATCGCGCGATGTTCGATGGCGACGACCAGCGGTTCTCCGAGATGATGGGCGGCTTCGCCTCAGGCGATCAGGCCCCCGGCCAGATGCCGATGTTCTACGCGCGCCGCTACGGCCGGATGACGGCTCCAACCGGGGGCCGCGGGCATATGTCGGGCTTCACGGACCCCGCAGTCAGCGTCGGGGGTGGCATGCGACTCGATCTGACGAGCCGACTCTATGTTCGCCCCGACGTTCGGGCCGTGACCATCTTTGGAGGCGGGGATACCTACACGGTCGGGAGCGCCACGGTCAGCGTGGGTTATCGCTTCTGAGGCATCGGCGCGCCGCTCTCGCAGGGGGATATGACCGCGGTGCCGGGGACCGCAAGAGGAATCAGCCATGACGACTCATGAAGCGAACGTGCGATCTGGAACTCTACCGTCAGAGACCGCAGTGGTTCGACAGCGATACGACCGCTCGGCGCGGCGCTACGACCTGATGACGTGGCCGATGGAAGTGCTGGCGATGGATCGGTATCGCGCGCGGCTCATCTCCCGGATCACGGGCAGCCACGTCCTCGAGGTGGGCGTCGGGACCGGCCGCAATCTGCCGCTGTATCCCGATACGGTGCACGTGGACGCGATCGACTTCAGCCCGCGGATGTTGGAGCGCGCTCAGCGTCGGCCACCGCGGGCCAACGTGCGCCTGGCACTCATGGACGTGGAGCAACTCCAGTGGCCATCTGGCACGTTCGATACGGTCGTGGCTACGTGTGTATTCTGCTCAGTGCCCGATCCCGTGAAGGGCCTGATCGAGATTCGCCGGGTGCTGCGGCCGGGTGGTCAGGCACTGTTCCTCGAACATATGCGGCCGGGAGCGCGATGGCTCGCCAGCGTGTTCGACTGGCTGGACCCTCTGGTGTCGCGCAGTGGTCCACACATCAACCGGCGCACCATGGAGAACATCCGCGCAGCGGGCTTCGTGGTCGACCGGGAAGACAACCTGATGTCAGATGTCCTGAAGCTCGTCGTGGCGCACCCGTAGCAGAGGCGCGTGACGTCGTTGGGTTGCGGATGAGGAGGATGGCGATGGGTGCCAGGCAGAGTCATTTACAAGGACATGCTCGCCATATGCCGCTGAGGACGGCCTGGGTTGTCGGGGCGATGGCACTGACCGTGGCGTGCGCCCAGCGGATCCCCCTTGCGCCATCGCCTCCCGCACGCGCGCCTCTCGCCGAGGTCACGGTCGATGTCGGACGCGCGTGGACGGATTCGGGGGTGGTCGTTCGCAAGGGCGATCGACTCGAGTTCTGGGCCACAGGCGAAATCCAGGCGCGGTCGGGATCCGCCCAGACGACCAGACCTGATGGGATCGGCGCGTGGGCACATCAGGTCGGCAAGGGAGGCCTCGTGGGAAGAATCGGAGAGGGCAAGCCATTCGACATCGGCGCGCGCACACACCTGATCTGGAAGGGCGCCCCCCGTTCGCACCGACTCGTGGCTCCTCCGCCGATCGAGATGAAGCGCGATGGCGTGCTTCGTCTGGAGGTCAGGGATTGGCAACCGGGGCGTTACGAAGGCACGTTCTTGGTGTCGATCTGGAAAGCCTCACAAGATGGCCCTGGAGAGGAGCGGTAGTCGCATGCACCTCACACGCCGAGCGTTCGTCGGCCTTGGAGCAGCCACCGGCGTCACCGTGCTGGCCGGCCGCGCGGTGACGCGGTTCACCGGGGCGCCAGTGGCCGCCTGGGCGCAGTCCGCAGGCAGTCTGGCGAGTGTCGACGGGCGCCTCGATATCGAGTTGGTGGCCAGCGAAAGCTGGGTCGACCTCGCAGGTAGTCCCGCCAGATTATGGTGCTTCAATGGCCAGGTGCCGGGTCCCCGGTTGGACCTCGTGGCCGGCGACGAGGTTCGGATTCGATTGACGAACCAACTTTCGGAGCCGACGAATCTCCATTTCCACGGTCTGCACGTGCCGCCCACCGGTACAGCCGACAACATCTTTCTGGAGGTGCCCCCGGGCGAGGTGGCGTCGTACGCGTTCCGCATTCCGGAGCAACACCCCGCTGGTCTGTTCTGGCTGCATCCCCATCTGCATGGGTCCGTCGCCCACCAGGTGTCGCTCGGACTGGCGGCACCGTTGGTCATCCGGGGAGCCCTGGACGCCGTCCCGGAAGTGGCCGCCGCGCGCGAGCACATGCTCGTGCTGCAGGACTTCGAACTCGACCGATCTGGACGACCCATAGATCCCGGGATGGGAGCCCTGATGGGCGGACGCGAGGGGACCCTCGTGACCGTCAGCGGACAGACCCAGCCGAGTTACGCGATCGAGCAGGACGGTCTCCTTCGGCTCCGCCTGCTCAATGCCTCGGCGTCCCGCTTTTACCGGCTCTCCCTCGAAGGACATTCGATGCACATCATCGCGACCGATGGGGGAAGCCTGGCAGCCCCACAACAGGTTGACGAACTCCTGTTGGCGCCAGGCGAGCGGCGGGATGTGCTGATCCTGGGTAGCGGAGCGGATGGCGTGTACCGACTCATGAATCTGCCGTACAACCGCGGCAGTGCTGGGATGATGGGCGGCACGCTCCGCTCTCGCACCGCATTCGAGATCGCCTCAGTGGTGTATGAGGGGCGCGCCGCTTCACCACGCCAGGTGCCGTCGGCGCTGGGCGACGTGGAGCGTCTGCCGGCGGCGCGTGCGCGCCGTACGTTCGTGCTGTCAGAGACCATGGGGATGGTGCCGGGCCGCGGCATGGGGATGCGCTTCCTGATCAACGGGCGCGAGTTCGACCACACGCGCATCGACGACCGCGTTCGGCTGGGCGACATCGAGGAGTGGGAGTACATCAACAACACCGACATGGACCACCCGATGCACGTGCACACCAACGCGTTCCAGCGCGTCGGGGCGGATGGTCAGGCAGAACGGGCCTGGCTCGACGGCATCGTGGTGCCCGCGCGCAGGCGGGAGCGGATTCGCTTCAGGTTCACCGACTTCGTCGGCGCAACGGCTCAGCACTGTCACATCCTCGATCACGAAGACCTGGGAATGATGTCGACCATACTGGTTGAAGGGTGACCCGGTCGTGGCGACTCTAGGCAGCTCCCGACGCCCTCGCCGCTTGACCCTCCAGGAGGCCTTGCGGATCCTCGTTGTGGCCTTCTTTCTCAACTGGATCTGGGAGGCGACGCACGCTGCGGCGTACGTGGAATCCACGGGGCCGTTTCTGTATCGCCTGCGACACTGCCTGCCGATGGCGGGCACCGACGCCCTCTGGACGCTGGCGCTGTGGGCTATCGTGACAGCTCTCTGCTGGGGCGCAGGCGGAAAAGGGACCAGCCGCGCCGCTCTGGCCGTTCTGGGCGCGGCAACGGCGATCGTGGTCGAATGGGCGGCCCTGACTGACGGGCGGTGGACCTACAACGCGCTCATGCCCATCGTTCCAGTCGTGAATGTCGGCCTGTGGCCCGTGGCGCAGATGACCGTGCTGCCCGTGATCACCGTCGTGCTGGCAGGCGCCGGCCGGCGTCGCTAGAGTGTGCCGGTACGCACGCATTCCGCAGGAGGCTCATATGAATCGACGGACGGTGCTGCAACGGCTCCTGACGATCACGCTGGTGACGACCGTCACTGTAGTGGTCGTGGTCGATGGGATCGAAAACGAGCGCGGCGCCATCGAAGCCAAGACAGTTCGGCAGATGGCTCGATGAGCAACGACCGCGACCTCTCGAGCGACGGAACGACGTCACCCCGGATCCCTTCGGTGTTGGCGATCAACGGCGGGTCGTCGAGCGTCAAGTTCGCCATCCACGGGACCGGCACCTCCCCGGCCGTCTCCTTCCGGGGAGGAGTCGACCGCATCGGCCAGACGGGGACCACCCTGACATGGAGCGGGCGGGACGGCCGAGGGGAGACGGGCCGCGTGGATGTCGTCGACCACGACGCAGCGGCCAGCCGGCTGATCGACTGGCTCGAAGCGCGCGAGGAGTTCGCGGCCGTCCGCGCCGTCGGACACCGCGTGGTCCACGGAATGGCGCACACGGAGCCGGAGCGAGTCACCCCAGAGCTGCTCGACGAATTACGCCGCGCGACGCCCTATGCACCGGAACACCTGCCACGCGAGATTGAGCTGATCGAGGCGTTCGGCAAGCGTCATCCACACCTGCCGCAGGTCGCCTGCTTCGACACGGCGTTTCACGGCATGATGCCCCGCGTTGCCACGCTGCTGCCGATCCCTCGGCGCTATCAGGCAAAAGGCGTCCGACGGTACGGCTTCCATGGCCTGTCATTTGCCTACCTCGTCGAAGAGCTCGCCCGTGTCGCGGGACCGGACGCCGCACACGGCCGGCTGATCCTCGCGCATCTGGGCAACGGCGCCAGCCTGGCCGCGGTCCGGGAAGGCACGAGCATCGACACGACTATGGGGTTCACGCCCGCGGCTGGGTTGGTGATGGGCACGCGGACGGGAGACCTGGACCCAGGGCTGGTGTCGTTCCTTGCGCACTCGGAGCGGATGACCGCACCGCAATTTCATCAGATGATCAACCACGAGTCGGGGCTGCTCGGGGTATCGGAGATCAGCGCCGATATGCGCGACCTGCTCGCACGTGAAGCCGACGACGACATCGCCGGCCCCGGCCACGGCGGTCCCGGGATGGTGGCCAACGCGTACCTTGAGCAGACCTACAGCGAGATCTACCCACACATTTCGCAGGATGAAGTGGGGATGAAGCGCCTTTTCACCCAGTTCTCCTTCCCCGGCGGCATTCCGAGCCATGTCGCGCCCGAAACGCCAGGCTCGATTCACGAGGGCGGGGAACTCGGCTACTCGCTGTCGCACGCTTACGGGGCGGCGTTCGACAACCCCGACCTGCTCGTCGCCTGCGTCGTCGGCGACGGCGAAGCCGAAACGGCCGCGCTCGCCACTAGCTGGCACTCGAACAAGTTCCTCAATCCGGTTCATGACGGCGCCGTCCTGCCCATCCTGCACCTGAACGGCTACAAGATCGCGGGTCCGACCGTGCTGGCGCGAATTCCGCGCGAGGAATTGGAGGCTCTATTCCGCGGCTATGGGTACGTCCCTCATATCGTCGAGGGCGATGACCCGATGGACATGCATCAGCAGATGGCCGAGACGCTCGACCGCGTCGTCGCCGACGTTCGTGGCATCCAGCGAGACGCCCGCGCGAACGGGTTCACGGCGCGCCCGCGCTGGCCCATGATCATTCTCCGCTCGCCCAAAGGGTGGACGGGCCCGGCGGTGGTGGACGGCCAGCAGACCGAAGGCACCTTCCGCTCGCATCAGGTGCCGATGGGCGACATGAGCCAGCCGGGCCACGTGAAGATTCTGGAGACATGGCTGAAGAGCTACCGGCCGGAGGAGCTCTTCGACACGACGGGCCGGCTCGTGCCCGAGCTTGCGGCCCTGGCGCCGACAGGTGAGCGTCGTATGAGCGCAAATCCTCACGCCAACGGCGGCCTCGTGCTGCGCGACCTGCAGCTGCCGGACTTCCGCGACTACGCAGTCGCGGTGCCGCAGCCGGGGGCCGTGGACGGTGAGGCCACGCGCGTTCAGGGCGAGTTCATCCGCGATGTCATCCAGGCCAACCCCGACAACTTCCGCGTGTTCAGCCCCGACGAAACGACATCGAACCGGTGGAACGCCGTGTTCGAGGTGACCAGTCGCTGTTCAACCGCGGAGATTCTTCCCGAGGACGACCATGTGGCCCCCGATGGCCGCGTGATGGAAATGTTCAGCGAGCACCAATGCGAAGGCTGGCTCGAAGGCTATCTGCTGACCGGTCGCCACGGGTTCTTCTCCTGCTACGAGGCGTTCATTCACATCATCGATTCCATGTTCAACCAGCACGCCAAATGGCTGAAGGTCTCGAACGGGATTCCGTGGCGGCGCCCGATTGCCTCGCTCAACTACCTGCTGACGTCTCACGTGTGGCGGCAGGACCACAACGGCTTCAGCCATCAAGACCCCGGCTTCATCGACCACGTGGTGAACAAGAAAGCCGACGTCATCCGGGTGTATCTGCCACCCGACGCGAACACGCTGCTCTCGGTCACGGACCACTGCCTCCGCAGCCGCAACTACGTCAACGTCGTCGTCGCCGGCAAGCAGCCGTCGCCGCAGTGGCTGGACATGGACGCGGCCGTGAGGCATTGCAGCGCCGGCCTTGGCGTCTGGTCGTGGGCCAGCAACGATCAGGGCGGGGAGCCGGATGTCGTCATGGCGTGCTGCGGAGACGTGCCGACACTTGAAACACTGGCAGCGGTCGCGTTGCTACGGAGCCATTTCCCAGACGTGAAGGTGCGGGTGATTAACGTCGTGAACCTCATGAAGCTCCAGCCAGACAGCGAGCACCCCCATGGGTTGAGCGACGCGGCCTTCGATGCCCTGTTCACAACCGACAAGCCGATCATCTTTGCGTATCACGGGTATCCGTTGCTCATTCATCGGCTGACCTACCGCCGCACGAATCATCACAACCTGCACGTGCGCGGTTACAAGGAGGAAGGCACGAC
>JANNEJ010000102.1:0-2214 GCA_031378585.1 Acidobacteriota bacterium
GCCATCGTCATCACCGTCGCCACACCGATCAGTGCGTGGGACATCCAGCGTCGACGTTCTGCAATCTTCATGAGCACCTATTGATCCCCTCGAATCCGTGGGAGAAACCGCTCGAATATCTTTTCCAGAATGCTGCGGTTGGCCCCGCCGTGTCAACATCCGCTCCCGAGACGCGGCCGGCCGGTTGCAGCCCGCGAACTGCTGATGTACAAAGCAGAAGGCCCTCCGCCCGCCAATCATGTCCACCCCGAGCCGTCACACCCGCCCGCCCACCAAGGCGCGTCCCGATAAATTCGCGCCCGCGAGCCGCTCTCTGGGCACTCTGGCGGTGCCCTTCTCGCTCACCCTGGGGCTGCTGGGCGTGTCGCTGCTGCCCCGAGTGCAGGGCAACCAACGCCTGACGTGGGCATTCTGGGCGGCCGCCGCCGTGCTGCTCGTGTGGCAGGCGGTGCTGGCCCTCCGGACGGGGGGACGCGTGGCCGGCTTCGTCAGCACCCCGCCCCGGCCACAGCACTACATCCAGATGTGCTGTCACCTCAGTGTCTACACCTACTGGGGCTGGTACTTCGCGCCGGTCTACCCGTACATGCCGCTGCTCTTTGCGCAGGTGCTCTTCGCCTACGCCTTCGACACTTTGTTGTCGTGGTCGCGCAACCGTCCCTTCGGGGTGGGCTTCGGCCCCATTCCCATCGTCTTCAGCTCGAACCTGTTCCTCTGGTTCAAGGACGACTGGTTCGCGTTTCAGTTTCTGCTCATCTCAGTGGGCTTCCTCGGCAAGGCGTTCGTGCAGTGGGAACGCGACGGCCGGCGCGTGCACATCTTCAATCCCTCCGCCTTCGCGTTGGCGCTCTTCGCGCTCGTGCTCATCGCGACCGGCACCACCGGCGTGACCTGGGCGCAGGAGATCAACACCACCTTCGCCCTGGGACCGCACATCTACAAGGTGCTGTTCCTCATTGGCCTCGTCGTCATGTACTTCTTCTCGACGACTCCGGTCACGGCCACCGCGGCCGCTACGCTCTTTGGCCTGAGCGCGCTGTCTTCCGCCATCACGGGCGTGCCCTACTTCGTCGATTCCGAGATCCCGGCGGCCGTGTTCCTGGGGCTGCATCTGCTCGTGACCGATCCGTCGACCTCCCCGCGCACCACGCTCGGCCGCATGATCTTCGGGTGTGGCTACGGGGTGTGCGTCTTCGGCCTGTATGCGCTGCTCGGGGCGCTGGGCGTGCCCACCTTCTACGACAAGCTGCTGTGCGTGCCGCTGCTGAACCTGGCCGTGCCGGCCATTGACCGAGCCGTGCGCGCGCTCGGCGAACGGCCGCTGCTGGTTCGGCTCGGCCTGACCGGCGCGCTGGGCACCGCCAACCTCGCGCACATGGCGATGTGGATCGTGTTCTTCGCGGCGATGACAACGGTGGGCGCCACCGACGGCATGCACAAGGGCGACGCGCTGCCCTTCTGGCAGCAGGCGTGCGCCGAAGGACGGCCAACCGCGTGCCAGCGGCTGCTGCGCATCGAGGGGTCGTACTGCACCGACAACGCCGGCTGGGCCTGCAACGAACTCGGCCTGCACTACGCGGAGGGCCGGCTGGTGCCGGCCGATCCCGATCGCGCACTCGCCTACTTCTCGCGCTCGTGCGAGGGCCGCTTCCAGGCCGGCTGCGTGAACCTGCTCGACCCGGCGGCGCCGACCCGCGCCAACCCGCGCGCGTTCGACCTGCGTCTGCTCGTGCGCGAGGGCCGCGCCAACCTGACCGACGCGCCGGAACCCGAGCTGTACGCGCGGGCGTGCCGGCACGGCTGGAGCTTCGCCTGCGAGAAGACGTCGGCGTCACGATGACAGCCTGGACCCGCCCGCGGAGACCGCGCCGCCGTCAGGCCGTGCAGCACTGGATGTTGGCGTGGGTGCTCGCCGGTTTCGGCGTCGTCCTGGTCGCGCAGGCCCAGTCCCCCGCAGGCGGTCGTCCGGAGTTCGTCGCCATTCCCGCCGGGCCATTCGTGATGGGCGCCGACCGCGCCACCGACCCGCAGGCGCTCGACAACGAGCGGTGGTCCGCGGCCCAGGGCCACGGCACGCTCGACCTGCCGCTCTTCTACATCAGTCGCACCGAAGTGACCGTGGCGACGTTTTCGGCGTTTGTCAGCGCCACGAATTGGCGCATCGATCGCCGCGCCGTCGAGGCACCCGGCGCGCATCCGGTGGCGTTTGTGTCG
>JANNEJ010000129.1:0-3494 GCA_031378585.1 Acidobacteriota bacterium
TACGATGGCCAGGTCGCCGGCGAAGGCAGCACGGGTTCAGCGGGTTTCACGGGCGTTGGCGGCCGCGGCTCCACCCGCGGCGGCCTCGGCGCGTTCAACGCCAACTGGGATGCCAACTGGACCGTGCGCTCGCAGGTCACCGCGCGCGGCTGGGAAGCCGAGCTCGCGATTCCGCTCAAGACGTTGCGCTACAGCCCAGGCACCGACAAGACGTGGGGGTTCAACGCCATGCGGAACATCCGGCGTAGGAACGAGCAGTCGTATCTGCAGCCGATCCCTCGCGGCTACAACCTGACGCGCGTGTCGCTGGCGGCGCAGCTTGGCGGCCTCGACCTGCCCGAGCGGCGCGACCTCAAGATCACGCCGTATGCGGCGGGCCGCTATGGGCGCGATAACCGGTTCGCGGCGGACCCCACCAAGACGAGTGGCGACGTCGGTCTCGACGTGAAGTGGGGCATCACGCCCAAGCTCACCGCCGACGTCACCGTGAACACCGACTTCGCGCAGGTGGAAGCCGATGACGAGCAGGTGAACCTGACGCGCTTCGAGCTGTTCTTTCCCGAGAAACGGCCGTTCTTCCTCGAAAACGCCTCGATCTTTCAGTTCGGCGCGGCGCAGCAGATCGATCTCTTCTTCTCGCGGCGCGTCGGCTTCGAGTCGGGCACCGAGGCCCCGATCCTCGGTGGCGGGCGCGTGAGCGGCAAGGCCGGCCACTACAACGTCGGCGTGCTCAACATGCAGACGCTCGAGACGAGGAACACGCGCACCGACACACTCATCGCCCCGGCCAGCAACTTCTTCGTGGGCCGGGCCCAGCGCGAGTTCGGTCGTTCGAACGTGGGCGCGATCTTCGTGAACCGCCAGGGCACGGGCGCGTCGGCGGGTGCCGACAACTTCAACCGCGCGTACGGCATCGACACGGCCCTGCAGACGAGCGAGAACGGCAAGCTGTTCGCCTTCATCGCCGGAACCACGAGCCCGGCGGCGAGTATCCCCGGCCGGAAGTCGGGTACGGACAAAGCCGGCCGGCTCTTCTACACGTACAACAAACCCGGCTGGTTCAACAGCAGCGTGGGCTACGCCGGTGTCGGCGACAACTTCAATCCCGAGGTGGGCTACCAGCCGCGCAGGAACGGCTACCATTTCGCCTCGTATCGCGCCTCCCTCGACTACCAGCCGAAGAAGTATCCCTACATGCGACGGTTCTCGCCGCACATCTTCGAGAACTGGTATTGGGGCCTCGATGGCAAGGTGCAGACGATGCGCGGCCACTACCACTTCCTGGAGATCCAGCCTCGCACGGGCGGGCGGTTGGGCGCGCGAGTCGATCGCGAGCAGGATCGGCCCCTGGTGCCATTTGTCATCTACAACGGCGCCAACGGCAATCGGGTCGTCATCCCGCCGGGCTTCTACAGCTGGCACTACTGGTCGCTCGAGTACTTCAGCAACCCGTCGGCGCCGCTCAACTTCTCGGTCGTGCCCACTGGGGGCTCCTTTTACGACGGCAACTGGACGCAGGTTGCCGTCAACGTCGAGGGACGGATTGGATCACGACTCACGGCCAATGCCGGACTGACGAGGGCCGACGTGCGGCTGCCCAGCGGCAACTTCGTCACCAACCTCTTTCCGGTGAAGGTGAGCTACTCGTTCACGCCGCTGGCCACGCTGGCCGCGCTCGTGCAGTACAACTCACAGAACGGCACCGTCAACTCGAACGTGCGCCTGGCGCTGCTGAACCGCAGCGGCACGGGGCTCTTCGTCGTCTACAACGACCAGCGCGACACGGTGATGGAGACCAGGTCGCGCCGTGGGTTCTCGGTCGACGACAACCTGCTCGGCCGGTCGTTCATCGTGAAGTACACGCGACTGTTCGACTTCTAGCCCCCAACGCCGGTGTCGCTCCATGCCGCGCCCTAGCGCGCAGCTGGCGCCTGGCACACGAAGCTGGCCGCGTCGTCGACGCTGCCGGCGCCGCTGTAGGCGGCCACTTGCGGATGAGGACAGAGTGGACGGCTGCGCACGACCTTGCCCTTCTCTAGTCGAGAGGCCACGACGCGCGCGGGCGCCACGCCGCGTTCCACCCACTGCTCGAGCACCGGCAGCATATCGAATGTATCGACACCCGGGCCGCCGGAGCAGTGGTGCATGCCGGGCACGAAGTAGGTACGCGTGAACTCGTCGGCCGCGGCCTGCCCGCCGACGATCCGGGTCATCTCCTCGATGTACTGCAGGGTACCGTAGGCGCTGATCCCCGGATCGGACCAGCCGTGATACACGAGGAGCTTGCCGCCGGCCTGCTTGAACGGGCGCAGGTCCGGATCGAGCGGGCTCAGAATCCCGGCCATCGTCTTCAGGCGGGGCAGGTCCGCCGGAAATCGAAAGGTGCGCCACGAGAAGCCGGGCGCGTCGTCCTCGAGGGCCAGAAAGCGCATGTTGGACTCCGACAGCGCGTAGCCCGACGGCGTGCGTCCGGCAAAGGTCAACGTGCCATCCGCGGCGGCCACGGGCGGCTCGTTCCCGGTGATCCACCCGCGCCAGCCGCTGGCGCCGCCCTCGTGCCCCTTCGGGAACGGCGGCGCGTACTGGCGTCCCTCCGCATCCTTCAGGCCCGCATAGAGCATCTGCACGGTGGTGATCTGCCCGTGCGTCAGGCAGTCGGGGCCATCGGCTCCGGTGCAGGCCAGGCGCTCGGGATCGAAATCGCAGCTGCGCGGATCGGAAATGAGGCCGTCCACCAGCCCGTCCTTGCTGTCGCACGCCGCGAGCGTGCTGCGCGACAGCAACTCGACCTTGTCCACCGACAGGTAGTTGGCGGGCGATGCCAGGAGATGCTGGAAGACCACCGCGCGCCCGGCCTGCATCGGCGTGCCCATGGCGGGGTCGCCCGCGATGACGCCGTCGAAGTCGTCGGGGTAGCGCTGCACCTCCATCATCGCCTGGCGTCCGCCGTTGGAGCAGCCGTTGAAGTACGCATGCTCGGGCCGGCGCCCGTAGAAGGCCTGCGTCAGCGACTTGGCCGCCACGGCCGTGACGTGGGTGCCGCGATGCCCGTAATCCAGCTCCTTCGCCCGGCTCTGGCCCCATGTCGGGTCGCTGGCGAGGTGTCCGGTGTCGGTCGACGCCGACGCGTACCCGCGCGCGAGACCGGTGGCGAGCGAGCCGATGGTGCCGCCGAGTCCGCCGACGCCCTGGAAGTAGAACTTGCCGTTCCACGGCTCGGGCAAGGCCGCGCGGAAGTTGACCGTGTTGCCGGGCACTGCCACATGGCCGTCTACCAGGCAATGGCGCGGCTGAGCGCCCGCGGCCTCGACCACGCTCGCCTTCGTGATGGTCGTGCCGGCCGGGGCCTTGGCCTGGACGGCGGCCACGGCGCACGCGGCGTCGGCCGGCGTGCTGCCCTGCTGGGGCAGGACCCGGGCGTCGAGCGCGACGACCCACAGCACGAACACGAATCGGGTCGTTCTCATCGTCTCACCTCGATGCCGTGACGTTCG
>JANNEJ010000163.1:0-3991 GCA_031378585.1 Acidobacteriota bacterium
TGTGCTCTGGTACACGGTGATTCCGCGGGTGGCCGGTGGCCGCTTATTCAGCGACGCCCTCACTCGCGTGGTGTTCGTGCAGTTCATCCTGTTTTCGACGCCGGTCGGACTGCATCACCAGTTCACCGACCCCGGCATCTCCAGCGGCTGGAAGCTGGTGCACACCTTCACGACCTACGCCATCATGTTCCCCAGCCTGGTCACCGCGTTCACGGTGATCGCGTCGCTCGAGTACGCCTGCCGGGCACGCGGCGGCACGGGCCGCTTCGGCTGGATCCGCGTGCTGCCATGGCGCGATCCGTTCTTTGCCGGCGTGGCCCTGTCGATGGTCACCTTCGCGCTGGGCGGATTCGGCGGCGCCATCAACGCCGCCTACGCCATGAACGCGATGGTCCATAACACGGCGTGGATCCAGGGCCACTTCCATCTGACGGTCGGCACCGCGGTGGCGCTGACATTCATGGGCAGCACGTATTGGATGCTGCCGCGGTTGACCGGCCGCGCCATGGCCTTCCCGCGCATCGCGATGGTGCAGCCGTACTTGTGGTTCGTGGGCATGCAGTGCTTCAGCATCCCGAGCCACATCGCGGGGCTCATGGGTATGCCCCGGCGCCTGTACACGGGTGAGTTCCAGGGCGTGGCGGCCGCGCAGGCGTGGGTGCCGCTCGTGAACCTGTCGGCGGTCGGCGGCGTGATTCTGTTCGTGTCGGCGATGTGTTACGTGGGCGTTGTGGTCGGCTCGATGCTCGTCTCGCCGGTGACGGTGCGCGAGCCATTCGAGTATGCCGAGCCCATGCCGTCGTCTGAACCGGCGTCGCCGCTCTGGGACCGCTTCGGTCTCTGGACCGCCGTTGCGGTGGTACTCATCGCCTTGGCGTACGGCCCGCCGCTCTATCACCTCCACACCATGACGAGGTTCCCGAGCCAAGGGTTCTCGCCCTTCTGAGATCGACGTCCATGGCCCACGACATGCCCCAGTCACCGGCTTCGGATCACGACGCCGGCCCCGCGCCCGTGACGCGCCGCGCAGCGTTGTGGTTCACCTCGCGGATCGCCCTGGTCGCCGGGCTGGTCGGCGGCTACGGCATGTTGGCCTGGGTGAGCGGACGCTTCATGCTGCCGGCGCGCGCGGGACAGATGCACCAGCTTTTCGTGGCGCGCATCGCCGACCTGCGCGCAGGCGACACCGTGCTCTACCGCACGCCCGAAGGGCGTACGGTCAACATCACCCGTCGCGGCACCGCCGGCACCGCGGCCGACTTCATCGCGCTCTCGAGCACCTGCCCTCATCTGGGATGCCAGGTCAAGTGGGAGGGGCAGAACAACCGCTACTTCTGCCCGTGCCACAACGGCACCTTCAACCCCGATGGCCTCGCCACGGGCGGACCGCCAGGAGACGCCGGCCAGTCGCTGCCGCGCTATACCCTGGGTGTCGAGAAGGGCCTGCTCTATATCTACGTGCCGCGCGAGCAGTTGTCCATGGGTGACGTCGCCGGCATCGTCGAGACGACGGGGCCCACTGGTCCAGGCCACGACCCGTGCCTGGGCTGCGTTCAGGCGCGCGCAGCGCGCACCCGCATCAGCCCCGGGACCCGAGTCCCGAGCCCCGGTTCTTCGAGCCCCGGTTCTTCAGGGAGGCCGGCGTGAGCGACGTGCGCGGCTGGATTGGCGAACGCGTGCCGATTTCGGTGGAAGGCCTGGCGGCCATGTCCAATGAGCCGGTGCCGTACCACATGAAGCGGTGGTGGTTCGCGCTCGGGGGAACGCCCGCCTATCTCTTTGTCGTGCAGATCGTGACCGGAGTGCTGCTGGCGTTCTACTACCAGCCGGCTCCAGCCACGGCCTATGAATCGGTGCGCTACATCACCGAAGACGCGGCGTTCGGGTGGTACCTGCGCGGCCTGCACAAGTGGGGCGCCACCCTGATGATTGCCGCCGTGGTGCTGCATCAGATGCGGGTGTTCTTCACCGGCGCCTATCGCAAGCCGCGCGAGCTCAACTGGATGATCGGCATGACCATCCTCGTGTGCACCCTGATGATCGGCTTCACCGGCTACAGCCTGGTGTTCGAGCAATTGAGCTACTGGGGTGCCACGGTGGGCGCGAACATCAGCGACACGGTGCCGGTCGTGGGGCCGCTCATGAAGCAGGCGCTCCTCGGCGGCGACACCTACAACGACCGCACGCTCTCGCGCTTCTTCATCCTGCACGCCGCGGTGTTGCCGGTGCTGCTCATCTTCGTGCTGATGATGCACATCGGCCTGGTGCGGCTCCTGGGCGTGACCGAGCTGAAGTTCGCCGGGGAGACCGCGGCGCCGGTCAAGCACTTCAACTTTTTCCCCGAGCACTTCTACACCGAGCTCATCATCGGTCTCACGCTCATGATTCTGCTGAGCGTGCTGGCCACGCTGGTGCCGGTCGAGATGGGGCCCCGCGCCAACCCGCAGATCACCCCGGAAGTGATCAAGCCCGAGTGGTTCTTCTATGTGGCGTTCCGGTGGTTGAAGCTGTTCTCCGGCACCACGGCCATGTTGACGCAGGGCTTCATCGTGTTCGTGATGTTCTTCTGGCCGTTCATCGACGACTGGCTGGTGCGGCGTTTCAAGTACGCCGACATCAGCGTGTGGATTGGCGTGACGGGCGCGCTCGCCATCATGGGACTCACCATGTGGGAAGCGCTCGTGGCGCATTGAGGATGGCATGACTCTCGATCAGAAACGCTGGGTCATCGGTGGCCTGGGATTGTTGTTCCTGCTCTCGCTTGTGGCGGTGCAGTGGCTCGAGGTGTCACGCCGGCGACACGAAGCCGGCGACGCGCGCGCGGCGGTGGTCACGCCGGCAGCATCGCGCCAGTGCGTCGACTGCCACACCCAGGTCTCAAAGGGCATCGTCGATCACTGGACCGGGTCGACGCACGCCGAGAAGGGCGTGGCCTGCGTGGACTGCCACAAGGCCGAGGCGAAGGACGCCGACGGGTTCAGTCACTATGGCCAGCAGATCGCCACCATCGTGACACCACGCGACTGCGCGCGGTGCCATCCGGCCGAGTCGGCCGAGTTCTCGGCCAGCCATCATGCCAAGGCCGGCAACATCCTGGCGTCGCTCGACAACTTCCTGGCGGAGACGGTGGAGGGCTCGCGCGTGGCCTTCAGTCCGCACTCGCCTACGCCGGGCAAGGCCATCACGGCCGTGAACGGCCTCGCGCCGGCCAACTCGGGCTGCCAGCAGTGCCACGGATCGCTCGTGGCCTTCCAGGCCAACGACGGCGGCCTCGTGACGATGCGCGACCTCGAGCCTGACGAACGTGGCCAGCCCACCAACCTGGACGCGGTCGGCCGCATCGTGCGCAACGAGAGCGGGAAGCCGCTCTTCAGCAGCACGAGCTGGCCCAACACCGGCATCGGCCGCTTGAACCTCGACGGCTCCACTGGATCGTGTTCGGCCTGCCACAGCCGGCACGACTTCTCGGCCCGGCGGGCGCGTCAGCCGGAGAACTGCGGCAAGTGCCACCTGGGGCCGGACCATCCCCAGAAGGAGATCTACGACGAGTCGAAACACGGCGTGGCCTTCCGCGACCTGATCGGCGAGATGAACCTCGACGCCAAGCCCTGGGTGGTGGGCAAGGACTACAGCGCCGCGCCTACCTGCGCCACCTGCCACATGAGCGCGAACATGCGGAACGGCATGAAGATCACCCACGACCCGGGCGAGCGCATCTCGTGGACCAACCGGCCGCCCGTGAGCCTGGTGATGGATACCGATGCCAACCATGCGGTGGTGACCGAGACGAATCCGGAGAAGCGGCGCGCGGCCATCGCTGACACCGCGGATGCCAAGCGCAACCGCATGAAGCAGGTGTGCTCGACCTGTCACACGCCGGACTACATCAGCCTGTTCTATCGCCAGTACGACGATGTGGTGGTCAACTACAACGAGAAGTTCGCGAAGCCCGGCCAGGCGATCATGTCGGCATTGACCGCCAACGGCTTGC
>JANNEJ010000179.1:0-4851 GCA_031378585.1 Acidobacteriota bacterium
ACCCGTGCCAATGGCGCCGCCCAGCGCCATCGTGGCCTGCTGCGCCGTGGAGAGCTGGCGGGCCAGCCCCTGCTCACTGGCAACGGCGGGATGCGAATCAACCTGGGGCATGACGGCCGCGAGTGTACATCGCGCGCGGACATGGGCGAACCGGGGCGCGCGCCTTGACACCAGCGCCCGATGCGGGTCATACCTCACCGGTGTCTGTCATGACGTTGCCGCAGTTCCGGGCCCGGTTTCCGATCTTCACGCATAAGGTCTATGTGAACAGCTGCTCGCAAGGCGCGCTGTCGGTTGACGTCGAGGCGGCGCTGGCCGCGTTCACCGACTCGTGGCACACACATGGTTCGCCCTGGGAGCAGTGGGTCGACGAGGTCGAACGCCTGCGGAAGGCGTTTGCCGGGTCGATCGGTGCCGAGACCGACGAAATCGCCGTGATGCCGAATGCGTCAGTGGCGGCAGCGGCTATTGCCACCGCGCTGGCCTTCGACACCAGCCGTCGCACGGTAGTCCTGGGTGCCTTCGAGTTCCCGACCATGGCCCACGTGTGGCTGGCCCAGCAGCGGCGCGGCGCCGACATCAGATGGGTGCCGGCCGTGGGCGACGCGCTGCCGGTCGAGCAGTACGAAGCCTGCATCGACGAGCGCACGCTGATTGTGCCGGCCGCGCATGTCTGCTTCCGCAACGGCTACCGCACCGACATCCGCCGCCTGGGTGCCCTGTGCCGGGAACGCGGGGCGTATGTGATGCTCGACGACTACCAGCGGACGGGCACGGCGCCACTCGACGTCCACGCGCTCGGTGTCGACTTCCTGGTGACCGGCGCCCTGAAGTACCTGCTCGGACCGGCGGGCATCGCGTTTCTCTACGTGCGGCGCGCGCTCATCGATCGGTTCGAGCCGCTGTCGACCGGCTGGTTCGGCCGCGTCAATCCCTTTTCGTTCAGTCTGGATGAACTCGATTGGGCGCCCTCGGCCCGCCGGTTCGAGACGGGCTCTCCGGCCGTGCCAAACGCCTACGCCGCCGCGGCCGGCCTCGACCTGCTGAACCGCCTCGATCCCGTGACCGTCGAGGCGCAGATCGCCCGGCTCGTGGCCCGCCTGGTGGAAGGCGCGCGCGGACGCGGGTTCGCGGTGGCGACGCCGGGCTCTCCCGCCGAGCGCGGTCCACTGGTCGTCGTGCGCTCTCCCGATGCGCCGGCTCTGGCGGGCGGTCTCGCGCGACGCGGGATCGTGGCGTCGGCGCGCGGTACGGGCCTGCGCGTGTCGTTCCACGCCTACAACACCGACGACGACGTCGATGCCGTGCTGGCCGGGCTCGACGCGGAGCAGGCGCTCGTCAGCCGCGCCGAATAAGGATCCTAAGGCGCGTGCGGCGACGTGGCGTCTCCGTGAGGCGACATCTGAGCACCGCGAGCCCTGCCGGTCGCCCATACGCTCGGGGACCAGGATTTCAGACTCTGCGGCAGAACGCCCCGGCATCGCGGAGCGAAGCTTCCATCCCACCGCGCAGGGTCCGCGCGGCGGGGGCCCCGGTTGAGCCGAAGGGAGATGCCGCGTCGCCGCACGCAGCGTGTGCGGCGCGCGCCGGTCGCCGGCGTGCTACTTCGTGCCCGGCGTGAGCGTCGCCTTCAAGTGCTTCGCGATGTCCTCGTGCGTGGCAAACCACACGCCGGGCTTCCCCTTCATGTGCCTGATCAGCCGGTCGAGAATCGCGACGCGCGACCGGTGTCCCATGATGTGCGGGTGCATCGTGAGCACGTAGAGTCCGCGCTCCTCGTAGGCCACGTCGAACTCCGACGTGAACACTTCGAGTACGTGCTCGGGCGACGGCATGCTGCCATCCGAAGCGCCGAAATAGGGCGCGTCGTCGACGATGCGCTCGATGGGCAGCTCGACCAGGCCCGTCGGCTTGCCGTCGAGATTGATCTCGTAGGCGTCGTCACTCGCCATCAGGCTGCTGTCGTACAGGAAGCCTGCCTTCGTGATTTGCGCCAGGGTGTACTTGCTGAACTTCCACGAAGGCGCGCGGTAGCCCACTGGACGCTTGCCCATCTGCGCGGTGAGCGCCTCGAGGGACTGGTCGAGCAGCCGCTGCTCTTCCGCTTCGTCGTTCAGCACCGGGAGCCGTTCGTGGATCCAGCCGTGAATGCCGATCTCGTGCATGCCTTTCGACTGGATGTCGGGCACCATCTGCGGATGCAGCAGCGCGCTCACGGCCGGGATGAAGAACGACGCCGGCATCTTGTGGGTGTCGAGCAGGCGCAGGATGCGCGGCAGGCCATCGACCGCGCCGTACTCACCCCGCGACAGCACCTCGTAGTCGAGGTTGCCCTGCGAGAGCGCCATGGTCGCGTTGTCCACGTCGAACGACAGCGCCACGGCCACGCGGTTGCCGCCCGGCCACTCGGCGGGCTTCAGCCGGCGTCCCGCGCCCACGTGGAACATGTCGCGCCTGAGGTCCTCGAGGCTCTTGGTCACCCCAGGCAGCGGATTGACCACGGCGGCCGGGGCCGGAGCCGGTCTGCCCGCGTCGCCGTTCTGCGCGCACGACGAGGCGATCGCGCTGGCGCCCACCGCCAGAGCGCCGAGCAGTATCAGTAGTCGCGAGTTCATCGTCGAGTCTCCGTGCGGGCGCCGCCGCGAGGCGTTGCATCAGTGTGATCGCTGTGGAAGGATGCTGCATCCTGGGCCACGCAGTGCCGAGTGTCAAGCGCGCTCGTTGGCGGCACAGTGGGCTACAGCGCCCGGGCCACGGCGAGGCTATCGGCGTAGTGCAGCAGCAGCAGGTCGGACTGGCGAACGGCCAGAAGCAACAGGTCGCGGTCGAGCGGCCGCTTGGCCGTACCGCAGGCGCGCCCGGCCTCCACGCGCAGCACGTCGTGCGCCAGCTGCAGCCAGCGCACCAGTCCGCGCGTGGCATCGGCCTGATACATCACCCACGTCCCGAACGCCTTGGCCGCGAGATAGCGGCGCACGAGCGGGCCGAACACGGGCCACTGCGGCGCCACGAACTCCCGGTCGACGTCATCGAGGTCGGCCGGCGGCGCAGGCCAGGTCCACGGAACGCGGCACGCCTGCGCCACGATCCGCATGGCCCGGCGCTGACGCTCGAGGCGATACGGACCTCCGTCGAACCCGCGCTTTGCCGATGCGGTCGCGCTGGCGCCGAAGGCATCCCCGGCGCTCAATGCGCCAATCGCGTCAATCAGTGACGTGTCGTCGTCAGGTGTCCACTGGGCCAGCCGGTCTGCGTAGGCTCGCAGCCGCGCCAGTGCCTCGGCGGGCGTGCCGCCTGGCGCGTCGGCGCCGGCGAGTGTCTGCACGAGGACCTGCTCCCAGGCGCTGAGGGCGTCCAGATCCATCAGCACCCTCGGCGTCAATCGCGGCGGCAGCTCGTCACGCGCGTCGAGGCCTTCGGGCACCGGAGTGCCCGGCACTGCCGCTCGGCCGCGCACGATCTCGACCGGCCCATCGTGATCGAACAGCATGGCCGCCGCCGTGGGGCAGTAGTGCGAAAGCGTCACGCGCACGCCGCGGGCGTCGATCAGGCACACACGCGGAAAGTGCTGACAGCTCGCCGGCAGCGCCTCGTGGCCAAGCGCTGCATGCACGGCGCAGTGGCGCGAGTCGTCCGCATGGGGGCCCCCGGCCGACGCGTGAGGCACGTGGAACACGCAGGCACTTGCCGCAAGGCGAAATACCCCGACCACGTCGCCGGGCGCCTCCGCAGACTTGTGCAGCCAGCGCGGGTTGCCGTCGACGGTGCGGACGCGCCCCTGCATGATCGCCGCGTCAACGAGCGGCACGACGCGCGCGTCGACCGGCAGCGGCCAGCCCGACCGGCAGCACGCGCCAGAGTGCGCGCAGGCATAGTGCGCATGGCACGACAGCCAGAGCGTGTCAGGCACCGTGACTCCGCCCGACGCGTGCTCCCAAGCGGCGACTACGCGCGATAGAGATCACCCGCCAGATACTTCAGGCCCGAATCGCACACCGTGGTAACGACCCGCGCGCCGGCCGGCAGGTGCCTGGCTCGCTCGAGCGCCATCCACACGTTCGCGCCTGATGAGGTGCCGCCCCAGATGCCTTCCTCACGCGCGAGCCGGCGCGCGGTGGCCATGGCGTCGGCATCGGTCACGGCCAGCACGCCGTCGGCCAGATCGCGGCGGTAGTTGCCCGGCGCGAAGCCGGCACCGGTGCCTTCGATGCGGTGGCCGCCGGTGGGCGCCAGGCCCGAAAGCGCCCGGCTTTCGGCTGGCTCGCCGGCAATGCAGCGCACGCCCGGCACCCGAGCCTTGAACACTTCGGCGTTGCCAGAGAAGGCGCCGCCCGTGCCCACCATCATCACGAACTCGTCGAGGCGCCCGTCGAGGGCTGCGAGCGTCTCTTCCGCCATGGCGTGATAGGCCGCGCGGTTGTCGGGGTTGTTGAACTGATCGGTCCAGAACGTGTTGGGCTCGGCGGCGAGCTCGCGCACGCGCGCCAGGCAGGTCTGAAACAGGTCGGGCGTGATCTTGCCGCCCACACTCGGCACCACGTCGAGGTGCGCGCCGAAGGCACGCATGGTCTGCAGCTTCTCTTCGGCGAAGGCATCCGACGACACGAAGTGCGCCCGGTAGCCGAGCGCCGCGCACACCATCGCCAGCGAGCTGCCGGTGCTGCCGCCGGTGAAGTCCACTACGCGTCCGCCGGGCCGCAGTTGTCCGCGCTGCTCCGCGCCGCGCACCATCGACAGCGCCATGCGGTCCTTCATGCTGCCGGTGGGGTTGGCGCCTTCCCACTTCACCCAGATCTCCACGCCGTTCCCGGGGACGACCTTCTCGAGCCGGATGAGCGGCGTGTGCCCGAT
>JANNEJ010000182.1:0-5012 GCA_031378585.1 Acidobacteriota bacterium
CGTGCAGGTGATGCCGGCGCCGCTCGCGTGTGGTTTCATCCACGTAGAATCGCGTGGCCGGAAACACCCATTGCCACGCCCACTCGGTCGGGGCATTGGGATACTTCAGCCGCAGCGCCCCGGGAAGCGCGGCGGTCCCGCGACCAGCGGCCAGGTCGGCTGCATGCTGCTCCTTGCCCTGCGCGATGTGGTCGCTGAGCGGAGCTTTCAGCGCCGCCGGCAGCATGGTCACGCGGTCTTTGCCGCCCTTGCCGTCCCGAACCGTCACCTCGCCCCGGTCGAAGTGGATGTCCTTGACGCGAAGCTCCGCGCACTCGAGCAGGCGAAGGCCCGCGCCGGACATCAATGAGGCCATCAGCCACACAGGGCCGTGCAGCCGCCCCAGCAGGGCGGCCACCTCCTCGTGCGACAGCACCACCGGCAGGCGTAGGGGACGCTGCGCCCGAACGATGTCCTGCATCCAGGCGAGCCGCTGGCCCAGCACGGCGTCGTATAGAAACAGGATCGCGCTGAGCGCCTGGTTCTGCGTCGACGCGCTCACTCCGCGGGTGGCGAGGTGCGAGAGAAATGCCGTCACCTCCGGCGCGCCCATCTCGACTGGATGGCGCACGGCGTGGAACACGATGAAGCGCCGAATCCACGACACATACGCCTGCTCCGTTCGTGGGCTGTAGTGCCGCACACGAATGGCGTCACGGACACGATCGAGAAGCCTGGGCTGGTTGGCCATCCTGTGGTTCGATGCGAGCAGGAGGCCAACAGCTGTCGCACGTCTTACGGCCGATCGCGAGGGACACTGGCCCTGGGACTGGCAGATCCTGCCACTGGTCTCGGCGCGATGTACGCAGGATCGGCCGCGGCACGTCGGCCCGCATCGACAGCAGCCCCTCCTGATGCTGCAGCACACTTTCCACGATGAGCCACGACTGCCGGATGACGGTCACCGGTCACCGTCGAACAGGTCCCGCCCGGCAATCACGTTCGACACGCCGGTACCGTCCTCGCGCGTCCTGCCTGCCTGTTCCGTCCAACGAACGACCACGACCTGCTTGCCCTGGAGGCGACCGCTCGCGACTCTGGCCGACGTCTCGGCATCGCTACGCTCCGATCACGTCGCCGCGGTCTATGTGGTCGCAATGCCGTGGACAAGGCGATCCCGGTCAGCTGGGCTGACTGTTCATGGTGCACGCACGCCGATGTCGGGCGGCAAGGGGCGATGGGACGCGGCGCTACTCTTCGCCCATGAACGGATACGTAAAGCTCGTCGGCGGGTTGTAGGTCTCCTTCACCGACCGCGCACTCACCCACCTCATCAAATTCATCTTCGATCCGGCCTTGTCGTTCGTGCCCGAGGCGCGTGCGCCGCCAAACGGCTGCTGGCCCACCGTGGCCCCCGTCGGCTTGTCGTTGATGTAGAAGTTGCCGGCCGCGTTGCGCAGCGCCGCCGCGGCCTGCTTCACCACGGCCCGGTCCCTGGCGAAGATCGAGCCGGTCAGGGCGTAGGGCGAGGTCTGATCCACCGTCTGCAGCATCTCGGAAAATTTCTTGTCGGGATAGGCATGCGCCGTCAGCACCGGTCCGAAGATCTCTTCGCACATCAGGCGATAGCCGGGATTATCGGTCTGCACGAGCGTCGGCTCGATGAAGTAGCCCACCCGGCCGTTGCAGCCGCCGCCCTGCACGACTTTCGCGTTGCGCTTGGCGTGCTCGATGTAGCTGCTGATCTTCGTGAACGCCTTCTTGTCGATCACCGCGCCCATGAAGTTCGTGAAGTCGCGCGTGTCGCCCATCTTGATCTCGCGCATCATGGCCGCGGCGCGGTCGCGCACCTCGGGCCAGAGCGACTTGGGCACGTAGATACGGCTCGCCGCCGAGCATTTTTGTCCCTGATACTCGAACGCGCCGCGCACCATGGCCACGGCCACTTCCTGCGGATCGGCCGAGGCGTGCACCATGATGAAGTCCTTGCCGCCGGTTTCGCCAACCAGGCGCGGGTACGACTTGTACTTTCTGACGTTCGTGCCCACGTGCTCCCACATGCCCTGGAACACGCCCGTGCTGCCGGTGAAGTGGATGCCGCCAAGATCTGGCGAGTTCATCGCTACCTGGCTCACCATCACCGGATCGCCCGGCACGAAGTTGATGACGCCCGGGGGCAGGCCCGCGGCCTCGAGCAGCTTCATCGTGTAGTAGCCACTCAACATGGCCGAGCCCGCGGGCTTCCACACGACCGTGTTGCCCATCAGCGCGGGCGTCGACGTGAGGTTGCCGCCGATCGCCGTGAAGTTGAACGGTGACACCGCGTAGATGAAGCCTTCGAGCGCGCGGTAGTCGGTCTGATTCCACATCGCCGTCGTCGAGACCGGTTGCTCGGCCATCAGGTCGGCGGCAAACCCGACGTTGAAGCGCCAGAAGTCGATGAGCTCGCAGGCCGCGTCGATCTCGGCCTGATAGACCGTCTTCGACTGGTTCAGCATGGTGGCGGCATTGAGCGTGTCGCGCCAGGTGGTCGCCAGCAGGTCGGCGGCCTTCAGGAACACGGCGGCCCGGTCCTCCCACGGCCAGCTGGCCCATTCCGCCTTGGCGGCCTGGGCGGCGGCAATGGCGGCTGCGACGTCCTTGGGACGCGCGTGGTGATAGGTGGCCAACACGTGCCGGTGCTTGTGCGGCATCACGGCCTGGCCGAGATCGCCGGTGCGGATCTCTTTGCCGCCGATGATGAGCGGGATGTCGATCACATCAGTGGCCATCGACGCCAGCCGCGCCTTGAGCGACGCCTTCTCTGGCGACCCCGGGGCGTACGAGCGGATTGGTTCGTTGACAGGAGGAAGAACTCTGCGAATACCTGAGAAATCAGCAGCCATCGGCGCGCCTTTCGAGTATTGGGAACCCGTAAGATTGTAGTCGCATGCTATCCACGATGGGGGGACTCGACGCCGAATCCCTCGGAAAACGGTTCGGTGCCGTCACTGCCGTGGACGACGTCTCCCTGACCGTGCGGCCGGGCGAGGTGGTGGGACTGCTCGGGCCGAACGGCGCCGGCAAGACCACCACGCTGCGCATGCTGGCCGGCATCCTGTCGCCCGACCGCGGGCGGGTGCTCGTCGACGGGGTCGACATGCACGCAAGTCCCATCGCGGCCAAGCGGCTCCTGGGATTTCTGTCGGGCGACACGCAGCTCTACCAGCGCCTCAGCCCACGCGAGATGCTTCGTTACTTCGCGACGCTCTACGAACTCCCGCCGGCAAGAGCGCTCAGCCGAATCGACACGCTCATCGCCGAACTCGACATCATCTCGTTTGCCGACCGCCCGTGCGGTACGCTGTCGTCTGGCCAGAAGCAGCGGGCGAACGTGGCCCGCGCCTTTCTACACGAGCCGCAGCTCCTGATCCTCGACGAGCCCACGACGGCGCTCGACGTGGTGAGCGGCCAGTTCATCGTGCAGGCGATTCGACGGGCCCGCGATGCCGGCCGCGCGGTGCTGCTGTCAACGCACATCATGGGCGAGGCCGAATATCTGTGCGACCGGATCGCGCTGATCCACCGGGGCCGCATCGTCGACAGCGGCACGCTCGCGGTGCTGCTGCAGCGATCTGGTCAGGACAACCTGACCGACGCTTTCCTCCACTACGCGGGCGCCGACACGGGCGCGGGCGGAGCCTGACGGGCACATGATGCGTTTCTCCATCGTTCGGGCCATTCTCTTCAAGGAACTGCGCGAGACGTTGCGCGACCGCCGCACGCTGTTCATGACCGTGGGGCTGCCCGTGCTGCTCTATCCGCTCGTGATCGTGGCCTTCACGCGCATTGCGGAATCCGGCGAAGACGCTATCGCCGCCGACAGGTCGATCGTGGCGGTCTGGGGTGCGCTGCCAGCGCCGGTGGCCGCCGCGCTGACCGACTCCACCGACCTCACACCGCGGCCCTGGGCCGAGGCCCCGGAAGACATTCGCGCCGGTCTCGCGGCTGGACGGTTCGAGCGGCTCGAGGCAGAGCGCCCCGACTCGACGTCCGCACGAGGCCGCACGCGTAACCGAAACGGCGGCGGTGGCAACTCGGAGCCCGAGAACCCGGTGCTGGCTGCCGCGCGGGCCGCCGTCGCCAGTCGCAAGGTGCAAGCGGTCATCGTGACGTGGCCAGACACCGCCGCGGCCTTCACGCGCGGCGACGCCGCGCCGCTCACCGTGTACTACGACTCGGTGCGGCGCGAGTCGTCGGTGGCGCAGGAACGCGTGGCGGCCGCTCTCACCGACGCGCGCGACCGCATCGTGGACGAGCGGCAGCGGACCCAGGGGCTGCCCGACGGGTTCGCTGCAGGGCTCGCGGTCGACACGCGCAACACCTCGACGGCGGAACGCCGTTCAGGACAGCTCCTGGGATCGATTCTGCCCTACATCCTGCTGACGCTCTCGGTACTGGGCGGGATGTACGCGGCCATCGACCTCACAGCCGGCGAGAAGGAACGCGGCACCATGCAGACATTGCTCTGCGCGCCCATCACGTCGGCCGAGATCGTGCTCGCGAAGTTCCTCACCGTCTGGCTGCTCTCGTTGCTCTCGCTTGTGTCAAATCTGTTCAGCCTGTCGCTCACGGTCTCTCGGGTTTTGCCCGCCGACCTGCCCGGCGTTGGTACCGCCAACCTGGTGCTGGCGCTCGCCATCATGGTGCCGGTCACCCTCACGACCTCGGCGCTCTTCCTGGCCTGCGCGTCGTTTGCGCGCGACTTCCGCGACGGCCAGACGATGTTGACGCCGGTCTACATGGCCGTGGCGCTGCCGGCAGGCGTGGTGGGACTGCCCACGATCGAGTTGAACGCCTGGACGGCGTTTGTGCCGATCGTGAACGTGACGCTGCTCGTGAAGGCCCTCTTCCTGCGCGAGGCCAGCGCCGAGCTGGTGTTCCTCACGCTGCTCTCGGCGTGTATGTATGCCGCCGTGGCCATCGCTGGCGCGGTGCACGTGTTTCACCGCGAGACCGTGCTCGTCGGCGAGAAGACATCGATGCGGACCATC
>JANNEJ010000183.1:0-1503 GCA_031378585.1 Acidobacteriota bacterium
AGAACAGGCTGTGCTATCGTCGGCTCGTTCAACGCAGGCGCCTCTCTCGTGGGAACAAGCTCGTGTGGTAACGGCTTTGTACCACGGAGAGGCGTTTGTGTTTCTACCGATGCGCGCTCACACGTGAATAATGCGGGCTAGACCTAGACAGTCTAGGGCCGCGAAGAGGTGCGCTCCTGCGGCAGGGCAAACGCCGTCAGCGTGGTGCCGGACGCAATCAGCACCTGTTGCCGGCCATCGAGCATGTAGGTCATGGCGGCTGCGCCCCAGACCGGGGAGCCCGTCTGGTAATGCCACAGGTTCTTGCCGGTCTTCGACTCGAAGGCCATGAAGTTGCCCTCGTTGTCGCCCGCAAAGACCAGGCCCGCCGCGGTCGACAGCACGCCCGCCATGCTGGGCGAGGGATAGGGAAATTCCCACCGGCGTTCGCCGGTGGCCGCGTCAATGGCCCGCAGTGCCCCCGAGGCCTTGTCGGGATCGCGTTTGACCACCCCGCCAAACGACGACTCGCCGCGCCCGAGCTTCTGGGCCTGCGGCTGGTAGGTGGCGCACGTCTCGCGCGCGGTCAGAAAGAACAGGCCGAGCGCGGCGTCAAACGACGGCGGCATGAAGTTGGTGCCGCCCCATTGGTCGGGCACGCACTCGCGCTGTCCGTCGTTGAGCACAATCGGCCGCCCGTCGGGTCCGATCTCGCGCGCCCAGGTCGTGGCCGTGAACGGCTTGCCGAGAATCAGCTTCCCGGTCACCCGGTCGAGCACGTAGAAGAAGCCGTTGCGGTTGGCGACCATCACGACCTTGCGCAAGGCGCCGCCGACGCGGAGGTCGGCCAGTACGGGCACGTGGTTCGAGTCCCAATCGTGCGTGTCGTGCGGCGTGAACTGGAAGTGCCACTTGCGCGCGCCGGTGGCCGGGTCGAGCGCCAGGAGCGAGTTGGTGTAGAGGTTGTCGCCTGGGCGATCGACGCCGTTGTAGTCGGGATTCGGGTTGCCCGTGGCCCAATACAGCGTCTTCAGCGCGGGATCGTACGAGCCGGTCATCCACGTGGCGCCGCCGCCGCGCGTGATCGCATCGGTGCCCGCGGGCCACGAATCGCTGCCGGGCTCGCCAGCCGCTGGCACGGTGTAGTGGCGCCACACGCGCGCGCCCGAACTCGGGTCGTAGGCGTCGATGAAGCCGCGGGTGGCGTACTCGCCGCCCGAGATGCCCACAATCACTTTGTCGTCGACCACAAGCGGCGCCAGCGTGGCCGCGTAGCCCACCTTGTAGTCGGCCAGCACCACGTCCCACAGCACGCTGCCGGTGGCGCGGTCAAACGCCAGCAGGTGCGCGTCGAGCGTGACCATGAACAACCGGTCGCCCAGCATGCCGAAGCCGCGATTCACCGGCGCCGAGGCGCCGTAGGTAAGGTCGGCCGGCAGGTCGCGGCGATACTGCCAGAACGGCCGGCCGGTGCGGCCGTCGATGGCCCACGCAAGGTTGTTCGAGCCGGTCACGTAGAGCACG
>JANNEJ010000225.1:0-4622 GCA_031378585.1 Acidobacteriota bacterium
AGCTGATCGAACGCCACCCGCGGGTCGCGAATCATCGGCAACGGCTCGTCGACCGCGCCCCAGCTGATCGTGTCGGTGTAGACGCAGGAATAGCCGTACGAACAGCCGCCGGCCTGGTCCACATTCTCGATGCAGAGCTGCATCGACGGAATGGGCGTCTCCTGGCCGAATTTCTGCGCGTAGTGCTGGTCGATTGACGTGCCGGCCCGCACGTCCGATCCCTGCGTCTGATGGGGATGCGCCTGGGTGAGGAACACGGCACTCGACCTGAAGTGGTCCCCACCGATCTCTGGCAGCTCGAACGCCTCCGCGTTGCGCACGTCGGTGTTGCTCACGATCGTGAGGTAGTCGCGATACGGCTCGAGGGCGCGCATGCTGGTCGGCGCCAGATCGAATGCCTTCCCCGTCGTCGCCGGAGACCACATGTGCTTCTGCGTGCCAACCACGGTCGCGCCCGCCGAGCCATGCACCATCTCGATGGCGGCAAAGCGCACTGTGCCGGCCGCCGCGGTCCTGGCATACGCGGTTCGGGCCGGCAGCATGGCCTCGAGGAACGGCAGGGCCACGGTAACGCCGACGCCTTTCAGCATGGTCCGGCGCGAGAGGTGCTTCTGAGAAATGAACATCCAGGGGCTCCGTGGATCCAGGGGGATGGGTGGTCAGTGACGGGGTGGCGCCGCGTCGGTCGAGGCCACCGGTTCGAGCTTGCCCATGCGAAAGGGCGCGCTCGTCGCGATGCCGAGCACAAACGACGAGATCCGATAGTTGGATTTCGCCGCGTCGCGAATAATCGCGCGCACGACTGGCATGTCGTAGCTCTCAACGCGCCGGCCAAGCGCGTAGGTCATGAGGTGCTCGGTGAAGCTCAACAGGAACGCGTCCTTGTGCGAGAGCAGCGCCGCCCGCAGGCCGGCCGGACCGTCCATCGGCGTGCCGTCGTAGAGTTGCCCCACGGCATCAACGGGCACCAGGCTGTCCTTCGCGCGCCACTTGCCGGTGAGGTCGAAGTTCTCGAGCGCCAAGCCCAGTGGATCGATGACGCGGTGGCACGACTGACACGCCGGATTCGCGCGATGCTGTTCCATGCGCTCGCGCACCGACAGCAGCCGTCCCCCAGCACTGCCCTTCGTCTCCTCGAGGGCAGGCACATTCGGCGGTGGCGCGGGCGGCGGCGAGGCGAGCAACACCTCCATCACCCATTTGCCGCGATTGACCGGCGAGGTGCGGTCGGCAAACGACGTAGCGAGCAGCACCGACCCATGCCCCAGAATGCCGCGGCGGTACTCGGGCACGGTCACGCGCTGGAAGCTCTCCCCGGAGATGTTGGGAATGCCGTAGTGCCTGGCCACGCGCTCGTTCACAAACGAGTAGCCGGCCGAGAGCAGTTCGAGAATGCTGCGGTCGTCGCGCACCAGGCTGTCGAAGAAGAGCTCCGTCTCACGCACGAGCGCGCTCGACAGGTAGGTGTCCCAGTGCGGCGCGTAGTGATAGTCGGGACGCACCTTCTCCACGTCCTGCAGGCGCAGCCACTGATGCGCGACACGCGTGGAGAGCGCCTCGGCGCGCGAGTCGGCCAGCATGCGCCGCGTTTCCTTCGCCAGTCCGGCCGGCGTGGCCAGACGTGACGCCGACGCGACGAGGGCCTCATCGGGCGCCGCGCCCCAGAGGAAGAACGACAGGCGCGACGCCAGGTCGGCCCCGCCCAGCGCAAAGGTCTGACCAGGTTTCGCCGTGGGCGGCGCCTGCTCGAGGCGGAACAGGAAGCGGGGGCTAGCAAGCACCGCCTGCAGGGCGGCGCGTACGCCCGACTCGAAATCGCCGTCAGCGCGGCCTTGATCGTAGAACGTCATCAGGCCCTGCATTTCCTCGGCACTGACGGCGCCGCGATAGGCCTGGGTCGCCAGCTTCGCGATTGCCTCCTTCGCACACGGCGCTTCTTCCCCCGCCGTCGTCGGCCGGCACGAGAACACTTTGCGGCGGCTCACCGTATCGGACACGCCGGTGATTGAATGCGGGCCCGTGATGGCGAAATCGCGCAGGTGCACGAGGGCGGTCACGCCGAAGACCTCGCCGATGTTCGTGTCGGCCAGGGTGTGCTCAATCGGCATCACGAGATCGTCGACAGGGCCATCGAAGCGGTTGATGAAGGCCGCCGCCACCCGGTGCGGCCCGGCCGAAACGTAGACCGGCTTCGTGAACAGATTCATGCCCAGTTCGTCGGCCTCGTCCATGCGGGGATTGACGTCGACCAGGGCCACGCGCGCGCCGTCGATCGACACTTCTGCCTGTTCGCCCGAATACGGGCCGCCGTAGAGCTGCCCGGTCGGCCCCGCGTGCAGCATCATGCGGAAGGTGTACTCGCCGTCGGCCGGAAACACGTGGGTCACGGCCATGCCGCCGCGGGTGCCGAGCGGCGTGCCTTCCACGTGCCGGTGCTGCGACGCGGTACGCGACGTCTTGTAGGTCGTGGCGCTGGCCGTCGCGGCGCGGTCGCCCACGGCCAGGCGGCTGATCTGGCTGGCCGCGCGCAGGTAGCCCTGCAGCAGCGTCGGCGAGACGCGCTGCGAGTCGGCCACGTTGTCGAAGCCCTGCGAGATGGTGTCGGCGGGCAGATACGCGGTGACGTCCACCTCCAGGCCGAGCAGGTCCTTGATGGCCCGCGCGTACTCGGCACGGTTCAGGCGTTGCGACGGACGGAATCCGGGATTGGGATTCACCGACGCGAACTCGTCCATGCGGCTCTCGAGCGCCGTGGTCAACGCGTCGACGGTGGCGGCACCTGGCCGCTTCGACCCGGCGGGGGGCATCATGCCAGCGCGCAGCTTACGGATCATCTTCTCGACCACGTCAGCGCGTTCCTGTGCCCGCATGGCATCGAAGCCCGCCAGCGACAGGCCCCCGGCCTTGGTCCGCTCGCTGTGGCAGGTGGCGCAATAGGTGGCCACGAGCTCGCTCTGCGCGGCGGCCGAGAGCGTGCGCAACTCAGTGGGAGTGCTCGACTCCGCAGGCGTGGTGGACGACGACCGACGCGGCGCAGCGGGCTGCGGCGCCGTCTTCCGGGCCGCGGCGGGCGCAGACTCCTGCGGCGTCTGCCCGGTCCTCGCGGAGAGGCCCAGACCGCAGGTGGCTACCGCCGTGGCCACGACCGCAAGACGCGGGAGCCATCTCAGCACGAGACGCACTTGTGATTGTTCTTCGCGCCGAGCGACGCGAGGTAGGCAATCGTCTCAGGAAACGGCTGCACGCGCTGCACCGGTCCGTTGGCCAGATCGATCGTGGTTTGCCCAGCGCGGTTCACAATCGTGACGTCGGCGCCCTTCGACACCAGATACGTGATCATCTCGAGGTCGCCGCGGGAGGCCGCGTGGTGAATCACCGTGTTGCCCTCGTAGTCGATGGCATTCACGTCGACGCCGATCTCTTCGACCAGATACTTCACCGCCGGCATCATGCCCGAGGGGGCGAACACGTGCGAGTTGCCCGCGAAGCCCTTGCCGTAACCCACGCCCGCCACGGCCTGTAGCGGCGGAATGCCGGGGCCGCCCACCGGCACCGGCGGCAGGTTGGATGTGTCGCGAAGCTCGCCCACCCCGTCGAGGCCGCGAGTGCGCTCGGCCGGACGCGCGCTTGGAATCCGCGGGTCGGCGCCGCGCGACACGAGCAGCCGCATCGCCTCGACATCGCTCGCATAGGCGGCGCGCCAGAACGGCGACGCACCCACTTCATCCACACCGGACTGGTCGAAGTTGTAGCCGGAATACCAGACCTTGCGCGAGAGCCGCGCATTCGGGTCGGCGCCCCGGTCGAGCAACGCGCGCATCAGATCGAGGTAGGTCGTGCGCTGCTGCAGGTGCGCGCGCGGCTGCGGGTAGGCAGCCTTGGGCGCCCATTGCACGTTGAGCGTGGCGTAGAGCGGCCCCGCGCCGCCGCGACTCGCCAGGTTGGGGTCGGCGCCGTGGTCGAGCAGGTACGTCGCCAGATCGAAGTGCCCGTTGAGCGTCGCCATGAGCAGCGGCGTCGTCTGGTCACCGGGGCTGGGCAGATTCACGGCGGCGCCAGACTCGATGAGCGCGCGCGCTGCCGCTGACGCACCTTGGCGCGCCGCAAGATGGAGGGCCGACAGGCCGCCCTGCGCGCCAATGAGCTCGTTGTAGCGGAAGGGGCGCGTGGCGCCAGCGACATCCCCTGCCCGCGGCGTCGCGGCACGCGCGGGAGCGCTGGCGACAGACGGCTCCGGAGCGCGGCCGCCGCCACTGCTCGTCGTGCCGACCGCGTTCTGCGCCGGACTCTGGAGCGCGCCCTGGGGCTCAGGGGGCCGGCCGTCGCCGTCGCCGGTCATCGTCAGGGCGGCCAGGTCCACGACCTTCGACGTCGTGCCGGCCGTGGCGCCGCGCGTCAGCAGCAGCGTGACGACGTCGCTGCGGTCGAAGGCAGCGGCGAACATCAGCGCCGTCTGGCCGTGGGCCTTCTCGCTGGCATTCACGTCGGCCTTGGCCTCGAGCAGCGTGGTCACGGTGGCGACGTTGCCCGACTGCGCCGCCAGCATCAGCGGGGTGGCGCCGGTAGTCGTGGGCGCGTTGGCGTCGGCGCCGCGATCGAGCAGCGCTTTCACGACCGCACCG